>JASHUX010000239.1 GCA_030039775.1 Alphaproteobacteria bacterium
TTCAGACCCGACGTCATAGACGACTAGACCGCCGAGATAGAGCAAGACGCCGCCCGGGAAATACAGATGGACGATGATCTGCTGTGCCTCGCTATTGCGGCTATCGGCAGCGATGCCGCGAGCGATAGCGCCCGCCCCCTGCAGTACTGTCGCCGCGGCGGCAAGCGCAGGGCCCAGCGTCAGCATCGCCAGCCACACCATCACAATCACGGGCGGGTCCGCACGTTTCAACTCGATCAACAGCAACACGATCGGCGTCAGCACGGCATAGGCTGTGATTACGATGGCGATGATGCGCTGTTTCCGGCTGCTCAACCCGGAACTGGGGGCCGAGGTAGCGTGACGAGCGAGCGCGGAATTCGACGCTGACGGGATTTCTTCCGCGATACTCCCCGGTTGCGCCCGGATGCGCCCCGCTCGCGGGGAAGGCCGCGTCAAGGTATTGGCGGAGAACAACATCTACCTGTTGAGCCGAATCGCCTGAAACAATCTAAATGTGGGTACCCGCTGGCATGATAATCGCGCTTCGGCCGAAAGCGCCATGCGTTTTTTGGGGGTTAACAGAAAGACCCAAGAATCTACTTTGGCAAACCAGGTCAACAGCTTGAAAATAAGCGAATCAACCTTTCGTTAGGCGCTAACTGGCGCCTCAGTCCGCACCAGCCGCGTCACGGGCAGAACCATGGTCACGGTTGTACCGGCCCCCTTGACGCTGTCGATCATCAGCCTGCCATCGTGCAGTTCGACAAGACCGATCGCCAACGGGAGCCCGAGCCCCGTGCCATGATGCTTCCGGCTCCAGGGGCTCGCGACTTGGCCGAAACGGGTAATCGCCGTCTTGATCTCCTGCTCATCCATGCCAATGCCGTGATCGATTACGCTCAGATACAGCCCATCGGGCTCTATCCTGCCCCGAACCAACACTCGCCCGCCGGCATGGCTGAATTTGATGGCATTGGTGATCAGATTCAGTAGCACCTGTTTGAGCTTGAGCGAATCGCCTTTCACCCGGGGTAGGTCCGCCGGCACCTCGAGATCGATCCCGATTTCCAGCGAACGGGCGCGCTCGACCACAAGATGCAGCAGATCGCGAATCATCTGCGGAACCTCGATCTCTTCCTCGTCGAGCTCGATGCGCCCGGCTTCGAGTTTTGAGACATCAAGGATGTCGCCGATGATGCTGAGAAGGTGCTGGCCGCTGGCGCAAATGTCGCGTGCATAGCTGGTGTATCGCGCGCTGCCCAGGGGGCCCATCACCTCGTCGGCCATGAGTTGGGAAAAGCCGATGATGGCGTTCAAGGGTGTGCGCAGCTCGTGACTCATGTTGGCGAGGAATTCGGTCTTGCTGCGGCTAGCCAGCTCCGCTTCTTCCTTCGCCGCGATTAATGCCAGTTCCGCTTCCTTCCTGTCGGTAATGTCGAGCGCAGCCGACACGACAATCGAGGGTCGGCCATTGGCGTCGCGCAACAGAGCTAGACTCGTCAACAGGACGCGCCGTTGCCCACTTGGCAGCGAAATCTCCTCTTCCCAGGCACCAGGAGCGCGTTCCCCGTTGATGACTTGCCGGTGGCGTTCCACCGTGGCGCGCGTCTCCGTGTCGCCGCGCAACGCGTTCGGCAATTTTCCGATCATCTCTGCGGCGGGCCACCCGAACCGTTGCGCAAACGAGCTATTGACGAATAGGAAACGGCCTTCGCGATCCGTCGCGCTTACCATTACCGGCATCGCGTCGATTACGCGAAGCAGTATCTCGTGGCTGCTCTGCAACTCGTCGCGATGACGCTGCTCGTCGATCTGGATCTGTTCCTCGAGCGTCGAGGCGCGCTCGCGAAGCATCAGTTGCTGACGCTGTAGCGTCAGCAAATTGTGCGAGCGAACACGAAATTCACGATGATCGACAGGACTGAGAAGATAGTCGGTAGCGCCAGCCTCGAGCGCCTGAAGGCGAAGATCGCGGTCTTCGTACGCCGTCACGACAATGATCGGCAGGTTGGCGCAATTGGGATGTTCGCGCAGCTTCCGAATGAATTCGGCGCCGTTCATCTCCGGCATGTTAAAATCGGTAATCAGTAGATCGGGCGGCGACTTAACCGAATCGGCGAGAGCCGCGACGGGGTGCGCGAAGGTACGCACCTCGATATTTTCCCCAAGCGAACCGGCAAGCCGTTCGAGGATTTTCAGATTGGTAATTCGATCGTCAACGATCGAGACGGTTTGACGTCCCACGCTCGGTTTCGCCTCCTTTGGCGAACCCCACCAGGCAACCGTTTCTCTTCTCACCGATTCGCCGATTGCGCAAGCGCCGCGGCCCATTAACGGTCGAGACCCGTCAGTCCGCGCGCGAACGCCGCCGCCTCGAATGGGCGCAGATCGTCAATGCCTTCACCAATGCCGATAAACGGAACCGGGATTGAATACATTTCGGCCAACGCCACGAGCACGCCGCCGCGTGCGCTGCCGTCCAGTTTGGTGATTACGATACCGGTGATGCCGATCAGGTCGCGGAAAGTTTGGATGTGCTGCAGGGCCGTTTGACCGATGGTGGCGTCCAACACCAGCAGGACGGCATGGGGCGCCGTGGCATCGAGTTTCTTGAGCACGCGCTGAATCTTTTGCAGCTCGGCCATCAGATCGGCCTTGTTGTGAAGCCGGCCGGCCGTATCGACCAGCAATAGGTCGGCGCGATCGCGCTGCGCCTTTTCGAGCGCTTCGAAAGCGAGACCCGCAGGATCGGCGCCGGGCGCAGCCGTCAGTACCGGTACGCCCGCGCGTTCACTCCAGATCTGAAGCTGCTCGACCGCCGCCGCGCGAAACGTATCGCCCGCCGCGAGGATCACACTCTTGCCTTCGTCGCGATAGAGCTTGGCTAGCTTGCCGATCGTCGTGGTCTTACCGCTGCCGTTGGCGCCGACGACAAGCACGACATTGGGCTTGCGCGCTGGATCGAGCACGAACGGCCGCTCGACCGGAAGCAAGAACGGTTCGATGATTTGCGCCAGCGTCTGCCGCACCTCTTCGGGCGATACTTCCTGATTGAACTTGGCGTAGCGCAGCCGCTTGGTGGCTTCCTGTGCCAGCCCCCAGCCCAGATCCGCCGAGATCAGCACCTCCTCCAATTCGTGCAGCGCTTCGTCGTCCAGACGCCGCTTGGTGAAAATTCCGGTGATGCCATCGCTGATCTTGCCCGACGACCGGGATAGCCCGGTTTTCAGCCTCCCGAACCAGGAGCGCTTCTCCTCGCTTTCGCTCACGGGAGTACTCCGCTCAGGGCCGTACTGTCGCCAGCATGGAGCCGCATCGTAGCGACAGAGCCGAGGTCGAGAGCCGCGTTGAATCGAACCGGTGCGTAATGCTCGGTCCGGCCCATACCGCCGCGCTCGACTAAGACAGACGCGATTTGTCCGACGCGGCTCGCGAGAGAAAGCGCCAGCGCGCGCGATCCTGCTTCACGGAGACGCGCCGCACGTCCGCGAACGACATCCCGCGGCAGCTGGGGCATGCGCGCGGCCGGGGTGCCAGGCCGTGGGCTGAATGGAAATATGTGGAGATAATCGAGCCTTGCTTCCTCGATCAGCGACAGCGTGTTGGCGAACATCGCTTCATTCTCCGTCGGAAAGCCGGCGATCAGGTCGGCGCCAAGTGCGATGCCCGGGCGCACGTCCCGCGACCGCGTGACCGCTGCCAGTGCTTGTGCACGGCTGTGACGCCGCTTCATCCGTTTTAGGATTAGATCGTCGCCCGCTTGGAGCGACAAATGGAGATGCGGCATCAGCCGCGGCTCGTCTCCGATCAGCGACCAGAGTGTGTCATCGATCTCCGCAACGTCGAGCGACGACAGCCGCAGGCGGCTCAACTCCGGAATTGCATCAAGCAAGCCACGGCACAAAGTGCCAAGACCCGGGCGGTCCGGCAGATCGAGGCCGTAGGCGGTGATGTCCACGCCTGTCAGCACCAGTTCGCGATAGCCGCGTTCGACGAGCAAACGCGACTGCGCGATCACTTCTCCCATCGGTACCGAGCGGCTGGCGCCGCGGCCAAATGGGATAATGCAGAAGGTGCAGCGATGGTCGCAGCCCTGCTGCACCTGGACGAACGCACGGGCGCGGCCGTCGAACACCTCGACTAGATGCGACGCGGTTTCGCGCAAGGCGAAGATATCGCGCACGGAAATCCGGGCCGCCATGTCGCGATAACTCTCAGGCCGCAATTTCTCGGCATTGCCGAGCACGTGATCCACTTCCGGCATCGCCGCGAACCGCCCGGGATCTATCTGGGCCGCGCAGCCGGTCACAATGATCCGCGCGCCGGGCCGCCCGCGTCGCAATCTGCGGATCGCTTGTCGTGCCTGGCGCTCAGCTTCGGCCGTAACGGCGCAGGTGTTGACGATGATCGCATCGTCCAGACCGGCCGCTTGAGCATAGCCGCGGATCGCTTCGGATTCGAAAGCGTTGAGGCGGCAACCGAACGTGACGATGTCGAGCGGCAAGACGGGCTCTAGCGAAAGAGCGTGTCGTCGAACGTGCCGGTGAAGCTGACCGCGACCGGCCCGGTCATGATGACGTGGTTGTCGTCCCGCCACTCGATCTCGAGCGAGCCGCCGTCGGCGACAATTTCGACCGCGCGTTCGGTCAATTCGCGCCGCGACGCCGCCACCAATGCGGCACACGCCCCTGTGCCGCAGGCGGGCGTAAGGCCCGCGCCGCGTTCCCACACGCGCAGGCGCATCTTAGTTGGCGACAAAATTTGCGCGACACCGATATTGCAGCGCTCAGGGAAGAGCGCATCGTGCTCAAGCTTTGGACCGAGCGTTGCGATATCGACGGCAGCGACATCGGACACGAAGAAAGTGACGTGCGGATTGCCCATGCTGGTCGCGACCGGATCGCGCAGCGGCCCGAGCGCGAGCGGTACGTGCAGCGTGTCGCATTCGCGCGCTAGCGGAATAGCGCGCCAGGCCGTCGCGGGTTCGCCCATATCGACGCTGACGCGTTGCTTTCCCGCGGCATGCGCCGAGATCAGGCCTGCGCCGGTCTCGATCGTGGCGCTGTCGCTCGTGCGCTCGCGCATTACCAGATCGGCGATGCAGCGGGCTGCGTTTCCGCAGGCTTCGACGCTGCCGCCGTCTCCGTTGCGAATTGCCATGTAGAGCTGTGCCCGCTTGTCGCGCGGCGGTTCCAGCACGATGAGCTGGTCGCAGCCAATCCCGGTACGGCGGTCGGCGATGGCGCGCGCGTGCGCCTCGTCGAGCGCGAGCGGCGCTACGCGCGCGTCGAGCACGACGAAATCGTTGCCTAGACCATGCATTTTGACGAACGGGACCGCTGACATGGGCGGAGATATAGGCCCAAAACCGAAAACTTTGAACCACCAAGGCGCCAAGACGCCAAGAAGATCGGGAAATCGTGGTGACTTGGCGTCATGGCGGTTTGAGTTGGTTAAATCTTGCCGTAATCGCCGTGGCGGCCGAGCCCTTCGGCAAAGCGCGTAGCGCCCGCGATACCCTCTTTGCGCAGCGCGGCCAAGCCGCCTTCATATTCCTGGCGCATCGCGTCGCGTAGGTTGAGCCCGTGCTGACGATAGGCCGAGGCACGGTCGGCGCGCACGCATTCCTGGGGAAACCGCGCGATCTCCCGCGCCAGTTCTTCCGCCGCCTGACGTACCGTGCCGTCGGGCACGACGCGTTCGCACAAGCCGATACGCAGCGCCTCCTCGGCGGTGCATTTGCGGCCGGTGAGGATCAAATCCATAGCGCGGCCCATCCCGACGATCCGCGGCAGCCGCACCGTGCCGCCGTCGATCAGCGGCACGCCCCAGCGCCGGCAATAAACGCCGAAGAAGGCGCTCTCTTCCATGATCCGCATGTCGCACCACAGAGCCAGCTCCATGCCACCCGCAACCGCCGCGCCCGATACCGCCGCGATCACCGGTTTAGACAATTCGAGGCGCGAGGGCCCGAGCGGTCCCGGCGGCGTCTCGGCATAACCGAGCCGCGGATAGCTCAGCTTGTTGAGCCAGACGTCGGCGCCCGACGCGGAGAGATGCTTCAGATCGCCGCCAGCGCAGAACGCACCGTGCGCGCCCCAAAACACGGCGACGTCGGCTTCGGCATCGTGCTCGAAATCTATGAACGCGGCGACCAACTCGCGGCCGGTCTCGGGATCGACCGCGTTGCGGTAATCCGGGCGATCGAGAATCACCGTGGTGACCCGGCCTTGCTTCTCCACGCGCACCGAATTGTCTTGGTAATGCGTCATCGGTTTCTCCCCAGATTCATTTTCGTCATTCCCGCGAAAGCTAGAATCCAGGGTAGGCGACGTGCGGCCATTCCGGGTCCCTGCTTTCGCAGGGACGACGAAGAGGATTCGGTCAGAAGAAAGCCAGCGTACGAATCTCGATGCTTTCGCGCGGCCGCGCGTTGGGCGGCGAGGTCGGATCGTTGAACGACGTGTGCGCCGTCCAGCGCGCCCGACCGGCTGTCAGCGAATCGTAGACCTTGAACACGATCGCTTCGTCGCGGCGCATGCGCGGAAACCAGTACCACTCGTGGCGCGGGCTGTAGTTGACCGAATATGTCTGGCCGACGCGGTTCGGATAGCGCCGCTCGGAAATGACGAAATCCTCAAAGCGGATGCTGCGCGCGTCGCAAATGCCGAGCGGATGGCTTTCGATCGGCAGACGGATGCCGCGCCACACTTGAATGATGGCGAAACGCCGCGTGAGCAAATCCTCGGCCTCGTCGCCCATCAGGTCCCGGACGCGTTGCGGGCCGGACCATTCGGTGTAATCGTTGTGGACGCGCTGCACGGGCTCGCGGATCTTGCGCGCCTCGCGGTCCCCGACATCGCCGGTGCGCAACGTGTGATCGAACACCACGACACGCTTGGCGCCGCTCTCCTCTTTGATCAGCGCCTCCATTTCCGGATAGTAGACGCGCTTGATCTCGTCGGCGTCGAAAAAATCTTTCGTCTTGGTGTCGTGGTGGCGGAAATGGAAACCGTCGCGCTCGAGAAGGAACCCGCCCTCGCGCTTGCGCCCGTTCCGCATGATGACGCGATGCGCCTCGATGTTGTTGCTCGATCGCACTTCGGTCGAACCGGGCCCGCCGCTCCACGTGTAGGGCGTCTCGCCGGTGTCCTTATAATAATTGACCGCCGTCTCGATCGTGTCGGGCGCGGTGTCCTGGACGAGCGTGGTGTCGGACATGGGCATCTCCTATCCCGCCTGATGATAGGGAGGCCCGGGCGCGCGAACAATGACGCGCACGCATGGGCTGCCGCGCCCGGCGCTTGACTCTTAGTCAACCGTCTGATTGATTATCAACAACATGGTTGATCGTATGCCCGATGACGCGGCCCTAAACCAAGTGTTTGCCGCGCTGAGCGACCCGGTCCGGCGCAAGCTCTTGTCGCGACTCGATGGCCAAGCGCTGCTGGTGAAGGAGCTTGCGGCACCGTTCGACATCTCGCTGCAAGCGGTCTCGAAGCACATACAAGTGCTGGTGAAGGCAGGGCTGGTGCGGCAAGAGCGAACGGGGCGAGTGTCACATTGCCGCCTTGACGCCGGCCCGATGCACGAAGCCGCGGTCTGGGTCAACCGGTACAGCAAGTACTGGCAGGATCAGTTCGACACATTGGCGCTGTGGCTCGGCGAAGCGCCGCCGAAACCGAAGCGCAAAAGCAGGAGGAAGTCATGAGGTATCGCGACACCACGGAAAAACTTGGAGCTTTGCGCGGTCAGATCGCTCAGCTGCGCGAGGAGATGCGCAAGACGCAAAACACGATCGAACCGGAGCCGGTCGAAAATTATACGTTCGCCACGCCGGACGGACCGGTGCGGCTCGCCGATCTGTTCCGCGGCAAGGACACCCTGTTCGTGATCCACAATATGGGCGCGTCGTGCCGGTACTGTACGTTGTGGGCCGACGGGTTCAACGGCATCCTGTCGCATCTTGAGAACCGCGCCGCGTTCGTGATCTCGTCGCCCGACGCGCCGGAAAGGCAGCAGAAATTCAAGGATAGCCGGGGCTGGAATTTCCGCATGGTGTCGCACCAAGGCAGCAATTTCGCCGCCGACATGGGCTACAAAAACGAGCGGGGTTTTCAGCCCGGCGTCTCGGTCTTCAAGAAGCAGAACGGCAAGGTCGTGCGCGTGTCCGATCAGGGGCTCGGTCCGTACGACGATTTCTGCGCGGTCTGGCATTTTTTCGACATGATCCCGGGCGGCGCCGGCGATTGGTCGCCGCAATACAAATACTAAGGAGCAGGTCATGAATCACACCGTAGTTTCGCAGGCGCAATGGCTCGAGGCGCGCAAGCGTTTCTTGGCCGAGGAAAAGGCCTTTACCCAAGCGCGCGACCGGCTCAACGCTGCGCGCCGCGACCTGCCTTGGGTGCGGGTCGAGAAGAATTACGTGTTCGACACGCCGCAAGGAAAGCGAACGCTTGCCGATCTGTTCGACGGGCGCTCGCAGCTCATCGTGCAGCATTTCATGTTCGCACCGGATTGGACCGACGGCTGCAAGAGCTGTTCCTTCTGGGCCGATGGCTATAACGGTTTCGTCGTCCACCTGCACCAGCGCGACACCAGTTTCGTCGCCGTGTCGCGCGCGCCACTGACCAAGCTACACGCCTACGCCAAGCGCCTCGGCTGGACGTTTCCGTGGGTGTCCTCCGGCGACGGTGACTTCAGCTACGACTTCGACGTGTCATTTCATCAGGACGGCAACGGACCGAAAGACGT
>JASHUX010000033.1 GCA_030039775.1 Alphaproteobacteria bacterium
CGATCACCTGGGCCGGATGCTTGCTGTCGTCCTGGAAAATCACCGTCACCTTGTCGGCCCCTTGGACGACGTGGTTGTTGGTGACGACATAACCTTGCGGATCGATGATAAAGCCCGAGCCGAGCGCGACGCGCTCGGCGTTTTGCGGCTCGCGATTGCCGAGGCCCGGCATCTGTTGCTCGAAGAACTTGCGCAGCAGCTGATCGAACGGCGAGTTCTGGCCGAATTGCTGGCCCTTATCCTGGCCGTGATCTTGATCCTGCCCCTGATCCTGGCCCGGCGAGTTGTCGCCGTTGTCGGCCTCCTCGTCGGAGGACGCGGTGTCGCCCTTTTCTTCCGCCGAAATATTGACCACCGCGGGCATCACCTTCTTGACCAGCGGTGCGAGGCTGGGCAGTGCCGCGATTTCATGCGGGCTGGCTTGCGCGGCGGCGCGGTCGAGGCCGGCCGCAAGGGGACTCGCCATCAGACCGGCCGCAAACAACGGTGCCACCAGAAGATTCAGTCGGCGCAGCATGCAAGTACCTCTCGAGGCTCCAATCGGCGTGCAAACGTGATACTCGCACCGGATTGTGGCAAGGCGTGGGCCATGGACTTTGCGTGGCCCGACCTTTCGCCAGCCCTAACCGGACATTAAATCGCGTTCATCTCCTCAACTCGTCAAACCCTGCCATGGCAGTGCTTGTATTTCTTCCCGGAGCCGCAGGGACAGGGCGCGTTGCGCGGCGTCCGCGCGAACGGCGCCGCGACGGCGGCAACCGCCGCTTCCGCCGCATCGATGCCACCCGCCATCGCAGGCTCGCGCCGGCTTTCGCGCAGCATCCCACGTCCCGGCGAGGGCGGCATTGGTCGCGGAGGACGGGGTGTCGGGGCCGCGTCATCCGGCGGAGCCACATCGGCCGGCGGCGGCTCGAAACGCACTTCGAGATGGCACAGGGTCGCGGTCAGGCGCTCGCGCAGATGCGACAGCATTTCGCCGAACAGGACGAACGCCTCCCGCTTGTACTCGTTGAGCGGATCGCGTTGCGCATAGGCGCGAAGATTGATGCCCTGCCGCATGTGATCGAGCTGCAGCAGGTGATCCTTCCAACTCTGATCGAGGAATTGCAGCAACAGGCTCTTTTCCGCCATGCGCATGAAGTCGCCGCCATAAAGCGCCGCTTTCGCGGACATCTTCTCCTCGACCGCCTTGACCACCCGCTCTTGGATTTCCTCGCCGGCGATGCCTTCCTCCGCCGCCCATTCCGCGAACGGCAGATCAAGGCCCAGAATCCGCAGCGCTTCTTCGTGAAGCAGAGTCGTGTTCCATTGGTCCGCAAGTGCATTCTCGGGGATGGCCCGCCCGATCACGCCTTCGATCACTTCGTCGCGCATGTCGACGACGGTTTCGGACACTTCCTCCGCCGCCATCACTTCCTTGCGCTGCTCGTAGACGACCTTGCGCTGATCGTTCATCACGTCGTCGTATTTGAGCAGTTGCTTGCGGATTTCGTAGTTGCGCGCTTCGACTTTCTGCTGCGCCTTTTCGAGCGCTTTGTTGATCCAGGCGTGGACGATGGCTTCGCCCTCTTGCAGACCGAGGCGTTGCAACATCCCATCCATGCGGTCCGAGCCGAAAATACGCATCAGGTCGTCTTCGAGCGAGACGTAAAATTTTGAGGCGCCCGGGTCGCCCTGGCGGCCGGAACGGCCGCGAAGCTGATTGTCGATGCGGCGGCTTTCATGCCGCTCGCTGCCGACGACGTAGAGTCCGCCGGCCTTTACCGCTTCATCGTGCGCCGCCGCTATCTCCGCGCGGATCGCGTCGCGCCGCTTGCCGCGCTCGACCGGATCGGCGATGCCGGGCAGCTCCTGCTTCAGCCGCATATCGAGATTGCCGCCGAGCTGGATGTCGGTGCCGCGGCCGGCCATGTTGGTGGCGATGGTGACCGCGCCGGGCCTGCCGGCCTGCGCGATGATCAGCGCCTCTTGCTCGTGATAGCGCGCGTTCAGCACTTGGTGCGGAATCTTCGCTTTCTTGAACAGACCCGATAGTTCTTCCGATTTCTCGATGCTGGCTGTACCGACCAGGACCGGCTGCTGGCGCGTCCTGCATTCCTGTACCAGCTTGGTCACGGCCTCGAACTTCTCGCGGCCGGTGCGATAGACCTCGTCGTCGGCGTCGATGCGGACGCAGGGCAGGTTGGTCGGTATCTCGATGACGTCGAGCTTGTAGATGTCGAGCAGTTCTTGCGCCTCGGTCATCGCGGTGCCGGTCATGCCCGCGAGCTTCGGGAACAAGCGAAAATAATTCTGGAACGTGATCGAGGCGAGCGTCTGGTTCTCGTTTTGGATGGTGACGCGCTCTTTCGCTTCGAGCGCTTGATGCAAGCCCTCGGAGTAGCGTCGGCCTTCCATCATGCGGCCGGTGAATTCGTCGATAATGACGACCTTGTCGTCCTTCACGATGTAATCGACGTCGCGCGTGAACAGCTTATGTGCGCGAAGCGCCTGGTTGACGTGATGGACCAGTGCCACGTTGTGGATATCGTAGAGCGAGCCGTTTTCCAACATGCCGCTCTCGATCAGCATCCGCTCGATCTTCTCGACGCCGCTTTCGCTCAGCGCGACGGTGCGCTGTTTCTCATCTTTCTCGTAATCCTCGGACGCCAGCGCGGGGATCAGCGCGTCCGCGCGGCGATAGAGCTCGGACGAATCCTCGGCCGGGCCGGAAATGATCAGCGGCGTGCGCGCCTCGTCGATCAAGATCGAATCGACCTCGTCGACGATGGCGTAATTGAACGGCCGTTGGACCATGTCCTCGAGCCGGAATTTCATATTGTCGCGCAGATAATCGAAGCCGAACTCGTTGTTGGTGCCGTAGGTGACATCGGCGGCGTAGGCGTCGCGGCGTTCGTTGTCGTCCTTCTCGTGGACGATGCAGCCGACGGTGAGGCCGAGGAACTGATAGATCTGTCCCATCCATTCGCTGTCGCGCTTGGCCAGGTAGTCATTGACGGTGACGACGTGAACGCCCTTGCCTTCGAGCGCGTTCAGATAGACCGGCAGTGTCGCGACCAGCGTCTTGCCTTCGCCGGTCTTCATCTCGGCGATCATGCCGCGATGAAGAATCATGCCGCCCATAAGCTGCACGTCGAAATGCCGCTGGCCCAAGACGCGCTTCGCCGCTTCGCGCACCGTCGCGAATGCCTCTGGCAGTACGTCATCGAGGCTTTCTCCGTCGGCCAAACGCTTGCGGAAGGCCGCGGTGCGCGCCGCCAGATCGGCGTCGCTTAGTTTTTCGACCTCGGGCTCGAGGCCGTTGATCTCGTCGACCGTGGCGACCAGGCTTTTGATATACCGATCGTTCGCGGAGCCGAATAGCCGCCGGGCGAAACCGCCGATCATTGAGACCTCAAGGAAATCAGGAGATTCGTATCCGCCATATTAACCGCAACGCCATCAAGGCGGGAAGGGTTCTCAGGGACAGATAAGATGCGCCAAACCCGCTGTCAATTCGGCGGAAATGAACGATTGGCGTCAAACGGCCGTTGGAAGGGGTCGCTTATCGAACACAGCGGCGGGACGGTCGCCGGCCTGACGCACGCCTTTCGCGAAGAGATCGGCGGCGCCGACTAGCGCCCCGTTGCCCTGCGCCGCCATCCGCGCTTCAATGGCCCTGTAGCGTCAACGCGTGCGGGAGAACACCGGGATGGATCAGCATTATGACCGCGCTGCCGAGAATGTCGGCAACATCGTCTCGCTGGAGCACGTCAACACGCGCATCCCCGATCAGCGCCTCTCGACGCTGTTCCACGTGACCGGATTGGGCTTCACGCGCGACCCCTATCTGATGACCAGCACCGACAACATGTGGATCAATATCGGCCGCAGCCAGTTCCATCTGCCGACCGGCGGGCCGCAGGTGCTGCGCGGGCGCATCGGCTTGGTGGTGCCCGATCTGGCGGCGCTGGCGCGGCGGCTCACGAAAGTAAAGCCCCAGCTCGAGGGCACGCGCTTCGATTTCCGCGAAAGCAATGACGCGATCGACGTGGTGTCGCCATGGGGCAATCGCTTGCGGTGCCATCCGCCGCAAGACCGGTTCGGCCGAGTCAATCTCGGCCTGCCCTACGTTACGTTCGACGTGCCGCCGAAGAGCGCCGCCGGCATCGCGCGCTTCTATCGCGAAATCATGGGAGCCCCGGCGCCGCTGATCGACGATCACGAAGGATTGCGCGCGCGGATCCATGTCGGCAAGGATCAGTACCTCGTGTTCCGCGAGACCGATGAGCCGATCCCGCCCTATGACGGACACCACGTCCAGATCTATATCGCGGACTTTTCCGTCCCTTACGAGCGTCTGAAGAAGCGCGGATTGATCATGGAAGAAAGCGACCAGCATCAATATCGCTTCAAGGATATTGTCGATCTGGATAGCGGCGCCTTGCTGTTCACCATCGAGCACGAGGTCCGCAGCATGCGGCACCCTCTGTTCAGTCGCCCGCTGGTGAATCGGAATCCCGATCAAACCAATATCGCCTATATGCCGGGCCGAGACGCCTGGACATGGTCGACGGAGAACGCGTGACCGATTATCTGGCGCGCGCCGAGGCGCTGGCGCCGGGCATCGCCGCCACCGCGGACGAAATCGAGCGCCACCGGCGACTGCCGCCGCATCTTCTCGACTTGCTGCATCAGGCGGGACTGTTCCGCCTCCTGCTGCCGCGCTCGCTCGGCGGAGCCGAGCTCGACCCACCTAGCTTTGTGCGAGTCATCGAGGCGATCGCCAGGGCCGATGGGAGCACCGCCTGGTGCCTATGCCAGAACAACGTGTGCTCGGTCGTGGCCGCCTGGTTACCGGCGGAGAGCGCGCGGAAAATCTTCGGCGATCCACGGGCAGTGCTGGCGTGGGGGCCGGGGCCGGCGCGCGCCGATGTCGTGGCGGGTGGTTATCGGATAACGGGGAGCTGGTCCTTCGCCAGCGGCGGCCGGCACGCAACCTGGCTCGGCGCGCATTGTCCCGTGTTTGAGGCCGGCGGCAGGCAACGGTTGGATTCGACCGGCACGCCGATCGAACTGACCGTGCTGTTTCCGGCGCGCGACGCGCCGATGACGGATATCTGGCACGTGGTGGGCCTCCGTGGCACCGCCAGCGACGCTTATGCGGTCGACAATCTGTTCGTGCCGGAAGCATTCACCCTGGTCCGCGACGTGGCGGAAACGCGGCGCGAGACCGGGCCGCTTTACGCCATGACCACGCACCTCCTGTTTGCGGGCGGCTTCGCCTGCGTGGCCCTGGGATTGGCGCGAAGCCTGCTCGAGGCGTTGGTGGCGCTCACCTCGGAAAAGACGCCGCGCGGCTACCGGACCAAGCTTCGCGACAGCGCACCGGCGCAGACCGAGATCGCGGTCGCCGAGGCGCGCTTGCGCGCCGCCCGCATGTACGTGCTGGCCACGCTGGGCGACGTCTGGGAGACCGTCCGGCGCGACAACCGGTTCAGCATCGATCAACGCATGGCGATCCGCCTTGCCGCGACCCACGCCATTCAGGAGGCCGTCGCGGTCGCGGATGTCGCCTATCATGCCGCCGGCACGACGGCGATCTTCGACCGCAATCCGTTCGAGCGTCGTTTCCGCGACATTCACGCGCTCGCGCAGCAGGTGCAGGCTCGGCGTTCCCATTTCGAAACGGTTGGGCGTTACCTGCTGGGTCTCGAGACCGACACGCAATTCCTCTAGCGCGTGCATCGAAAGCGAAAAAAGTAGGATTAATACGCGATTGACCTATTAATCCTTTCGCGCCGGGGGTCGGTTTTTTTTGAGGTATGATCAACGCCGGTTCGCACATTACCCGGCAAAATAAAATGACCTTCGCATTGCAGGACAAGAGCTCCTTCGACGTAGCCGACGACGCTTCGCCGCCCGCTTTACTGTCTGGGGTCCTCGAGCCCATCGATGAAGCCCATGTAGCCGCTTTCTGGGAACGTCATCCCTGCGGCGCGCATCAAGTCGGCGGACTGATCGAGCGGCACGCTGAAAATTACGCGCGGTTTCACGCCGCCTACGATCAACTCCGCGTCGACAACGAAAATCATATCTCCGGCTGCATTCGTGCCCTCGATGTCGCGGGCAAGACAGTCTTGGAGATCGGTCCGGGCCAAGGGGCGGAAGCCGAGCGATTGATCCGCCAGGGCGCGCTGTGGTCCGGCGTCGATCTAACCGCGGCATCGGTCGCGCGTGTTCGCGGCCGGCTCGAGCAGCGAGGGCTGCCGTATCAGGAGATCCGCCAGGGCTCCGCGGTGGCGCTGCCGTTTCCTGACAACAGTTTTGACGTCGTCTTCAGCCACGGGGTGCTGCATCACATCCCGGACATAACAGGCGCGCAGGCTGAGATTGCGCGGGTGCTGAAACCCGGCGGTCAGTTGATCATGATGGTCTATGCGCGTTGGTCGATGAATTATCTAGTGGAGCGATTCCAACTTTTGTTTCCCGCGCACGACCTTGGCGATGATGGTATCGGCTGGGGCAGTCCAGGTGAAGGGTTTGGGGTCGACATTGTGAGCATCGATGTATTCGCGGATGGCCTGGTTGAGGTCGAGAACGGAATGGAAGACGCCGCGTTTCAATCGTCGCTTAGTGAGGGTGGCGAAGAAGCCCT
>JASHUX010000240.1 GCA_030039775.1 Alphaproteobacteria bacterium
TTTTGATTCGTGACGTGACGTGCCGGCTTTTCGGCTATCATGGCTTGCTCGGCATTCACGGGGAATTCAGCCTCGACCACATGTTCGGCTTCTGACGGCACTCAAATGTCCACGCAATCGCAAACCCACCGCACGCGGCTCTTGATCATCGGCTCCGGCCCGGCCGGTTATACGGCCGCGATCTACGCCGCCCGCGCCAATCTGGCGCCGCTGCTCGTGTCCGGCCTGACCCCGGGCGGGCAGCTCACCATCACCACCGAGGTCGAGAACTATCCGGGCTTCGGCAAAGGCATTATGGGACCCGAGCTGATGGAGGCGATGCGGGAGCAGTCGCTTCATGTCGGCGCACGGCTGATCAACGACACCATCACGGCGATCGACCTGAAGCGGCGGCCATTCGTCGCCCGCGGCGATTCGGGCGATTTCTACGAAGGCGACGCGCTCGCGATCTGCACCGGCGCCGAGGCGCGGTGGCTCGGCGTGCCCGGCGAGGACGTCTATCGCGGCTTCGGCGTTTCGGCATGCGCCACGTGCGACGGATTTTTCTTCCGCGGCAAGGAGGTGGTGGTGGTCGGCGGCGGTAATACGGCGGCTGAAGAAGCGCTGTATCTCACGCACCACGCCACCCGCGTCACGCTGATCCATCGCCGCGACGAGCTGCGCGCCGACAAGACGATGCAGGCCCGCATTTTCGCCAACCCCAAGATCCGCCCGATCTGGAACAGCGTGGTCGAGGAGGTTCTGGGCGAGCCAAGCCAGCCGAAAGTGACCGGCATTCGCATCCGTAACGTGTTGACCGGCGCGATCAACGAAATCGCGTGCGACGGGTTCTTTGTCGCGATCGGTCACGATCCGTCGACCGCCTTGTTCCATGGCCAGCTTGAGCTCGACCGCGACGGCTATATCGTTACCGCCCCCGACTCGACGGCGACGGCGATCCCAGGCGTGTTCGCGGCCGGCGACGTCAAGGACAAGGTGTTCCGCCAAGCGGTGACGGCGGCAGGCATGGGTTGCATGGCGGCCCTCGAAGCCGAGCGGTTTCTGGCGGAGGAAGACGCCGCGACGACCCTCAAGGCGGCGGAATAGCGCGCGATGGCGATGGACTGGGACAAGCTGCGCGTCTTTCACGCCGTCGCCGAGGCCGGTAGCTTCACGCATGCCGGGGAAGCGCTGAACCTGAGCCAGTCGGCGGTGAGCCGCCAGATCAGCGCGCTCGAGGAAAGTCTATCGGTGCCGCTGTTCCACCGCCATGCGCGCGGCCTGATCCTGACCGAGCAAGGCGACCTGCTGTATCGCACGGCGCGCGAAGTGTTCGGCAAGCTGGCGATGACGGAATCGATGCTGACCGAGAGCAAGGATCGCCCGCGCGGTCCGCTCAAGGTCACGACGACCGTGTCCTTCGGCTCGGCTTGGCTCACGCCGCGCATCCGCGAATTCCTCGATCTCTATCCCGAAATTCAGCTGACGGTCGTGGTCGACGATAGCGAGCTCGATCTGTCGATGCGCGAAGCCGACGTGGCGATCCGCATGACGCCGCCGCGCCAGCCCGATCTGGTGCAGCGCCATCTCATGTCGGTGCGGTACCACATCTACGCCTCGCCGGAATATTTGAAGAAACACGGGACGCCGAAAAAGATCGACGACTTGAACCGGCACCGCATCATCGTCTACGGCGAAGACGGACGCCCGCCGGTGCGCAACATCAATTGGCTGATCGAAGCCGGCCTCAAGCCGGGTCAGGAGCGACGGCCGATCCTGTCCATCAACAACGCCCACGCCATTTTGCGCGCCGTCCAAAGCGGCGTCGGGATCGGGGCCGTACCCGATTTCATGGCCGCCGATGCCGACGGTCTGAGCCGCATCCTGCCCGAGGTCAGCGGGCCCGAAGGCGAGGCCTATTTCGTCTATCCCGAGGAGCTGCGCTCGTCGAAGCGGATCGCTGTCTTCCGCGAATTCCTGCTGCGAAAAGTTGCCGACGGCAAAGCGGGTTAATTTTATTCGTAAGCCTCGGTCAAGCTACCGGACGATGCGCCAACTGCCGTCGGGTTGCGGGCAGGCCAAGCCGCGCGCCATACGCGTCTGGCCGTCGACGATCACCGCCGATTCGAGTTCACGGCAACCGCCGAGCGGCTCCGGCATCGCCTGCGATGCGGCTGCGGTTGGCGGCGGCGGTGGAACGGCGTAGGTCGGCGGCGGATAGGCATAGGCGGGCGGCGCGTAAGCGTCGTAGGGCCCCCACCAAGGGCCGAAATCCAAACCGATCATGCCGTTTCGCGCGTAAGCACCGACACTGCCGCATACCATCGCGACCGCAGCAACCGCCCCTAACAGCGGGACGCGAGCACCGTGCACCTCACGCCTCCGGCACGCCGACATCGGCGTCAGCTAATCACATCGGCGGCGGAAAACCTACTCCCATACCGGCTTACCGAGATCGACCTGCGACGGCGTGGTCGCGACGCCGACCGCGCCGCCCGCCGCTGCACCGGCCGCAGCGCCGATGAGCGGAGCGCCGAAGAACGCGCCGATAGCAGCGCCGCTCGCCGCACCGATGCCGGCGCCGGTGATCGCCCGGTCGCCTGGATTGGCGCCGCACGCCGCCAGCAAGAGGGTCGCGCCCATCAGCGCCACCAAGGCCATGCGCGGAATCATGATGTCCCTCCGCAATAACTGGAAAGGACGCTCAGGATACCGAAAAAATTCTTTTTGTTCCAGTATCTTATGACGTAATTCTACGCCACAAAATTGCCATTATTCGCTAATGGTCTGGAATCGAGGCCATTCTAGGCAAATAGCCTCATGATCGTGCGTCCGCAAGAATCAGGTCGGCCCCTTTTTCCCCGATCATAATGGTCGGCGCGTTGGTGTTGCCGGCGGAGACGGTCGGCATGATCGACGCGTCGATGACGCGCAGGCCAGCGACCCCGTGGACGCGCAACCGGTCGTCGACCACCGCCATCGGGTCGTTGCCCATCTTGCACGAGCCCGCCCAGTGATGCTGCGACTGCGCCGTTTTACGCACGTGCTGGAGAATGTCGTCTTCGGTGACGCAGCCGGGACCGGGCAGCCGCTCCTTGACGATGCGCGACTTCATCGGCTCGGTAGCGAAGATTTGGCGCATCAGCGCGAAGCCCTTCACCGCCGCGATACGGTCGGGAATCGCTTCGAGATAATTCGGCACGATCTTGGCCGGCGCGCGCGGATCGGGCGAACGGAGGCCGATATAGCCGCGCGAATGCGGGCGGATCGGGCTGCACGAGGCCGAGACCGACGGCGTGCTGCCGATCACCAGCGTGCCCGACGGGCTGAACTCCCAGCTCACGGGGCGAAAAAAGATCTGCATGTCGGGCCGGTCGGCGCCGGGCAAAATCTTGACCCAGGCGCAGACCTGGGACGAACCGAGCGTCAGCACGCCGCCGCGCGTCAGCAGGTAATGCGCGCCGTGAAACATCCGTCGGAGCCCGTGCAGCTCGCCGTTGATCGAGCTGTCCGGTGTCGAGTCCGCCGTGTAGTGAATGTAGAGGTGATCCTGCAGGTTGCGGCCAACGCCGGGCAGGTCGTGGACCGGCTTGATTCCGTTCGCCAGCAATTCCGCGCCGGGCCCGACGCCGGACAGCAGCAGGAGTTTCGGCGAATCGATCGCGCCGGCGCACAGGATGACATCGCGCGACGCGGTTTCAACGTGGGTTTCGCCGTGGCGGCTGTATTCGACCCCGGTCGCGCGCTTGCCGTCGAACACGATGCGATGAACCAGCGCCTCAGTCGCGATCATGAGGTTCGGCCGCCGCGCGGCGGTGCCGAGGAACGCCGCGGCGGTGCTGTGGCGTTTGCCGCCGCGGATGGTGAATTGCAGGAAGCCGATGCCCTCCTGCGCGGCGCCGTTGTAGTCGGGATTGCGCGGCAGCCCCAAGCGCACGCCCGCTTCGACGAAATCGCGCGATGCCGGATGACGCAGCGGATCGGTGACATGCAACACGCCGCCGGTGGCGTGATACTCGCCGTCAGCCCTGCCGCCATCGGCAATGCGATGCTGCGACTTCTTGAAATACGGCAAGACGTCGTCCCAGCCCCACCCGCGATTGCCCATCTGGCGCCAGCCGTCGTAATCGGCGGGGTGGCCGCGCACATAGGCCATGCCGTTGATCAGGCTGGAGCCGCCCAAGCCCTTGCCGCGCGGCACGTAAATGGTGCGATTACCGAGATAAGGCTCGGGCTCGCTGTTGTAGGCCCAGTTGAATTTGTTGTTGGGTGCAATCAGCTTGCCGACGCCCGACGGCATGCTGACCCAGAGGCTGTTTGGCTTGCCGCCGGCCTCAAGCAGCAGCACACGCGCCGAGCGGTCCTCGCTCAAGCGGCTCGCGACAACGCAGCCCGCCGACCCCGCGCCGATGACGAATGTAGTCAAAGCTCATTTGGCTTGTTCCGGCTTTACCACGAGTACCGCGGCATCGGGACGGAGATACTCCGTGAGCGCGGCGTAGGAAATATCGACATCGAAGTCACCCGCGCCATAGCTCGCGACGGTGCCCGGACTGAAGCGGAGCGAGCCCTTATCGCCGTAGAACAGCCACGAGTCCGGCGTGGTCACCACGCGCGCGACCGCAGCCGGTGCCGGCGGATCCACGTCGCTGTCGAATTGATGGGTCAGTTCCGCCACGCAGAAATCGGTGACAAATTTCTGCCAATCGCGATCCGCGCGAAATAGATCGGCCAGGGCGAGCGGTTTTTTCTTTGCCATGTCCCAATTGATGGTCCGCTCGTCGAGCGATTCATGACCGGCGCCGCTGAAGCTGGTCGCGAACACTCTGAAACTGATCACCCGGCCATCGGCGCGTGCCGCCTTGTACTCGCGCCGCGCCCAGGCGGACAGGCCGGGGGGCGGATCGCTCACGGAAAAATAGGTCCGGTCGTCGACGGTCCATCGATCAAGCCCAAGCCTTTGCGCGACATAGGCGTTGAACGGTCCGGCCGATGCGCCGGCAAGCCACGGGTACACGTCCATCTGGAACCGCGGTGGATCGGCGCGCGTCGCGAACCGCGCGCGCGGCTCCAGGTTATTCGCTCCGGCGTGCAGCACCACCAGCGACGCAATGACCGGCGCCTGATCTCGATAGGCGTCGCTGAGGCAGTCGTGCATCGTCCCGAGCGCCTCTTGATCGGTCGGCAACGCGTCGCCGGCATCGCAGCGCCGCAACGCATAGCGGTACCACGCGCGCTGAGCCGCGCTCACGGTCGCGAAACTGTCCGGCGTTTCCGATGCCTTGAGGCGCTTCAGCCCATCGCCGATGGCGCGATCCGCCCCGGCCAGGTGGACGTCGGCGCACACGATCCGCTCGACCGCGTTCGACGCGATCACGCAATCGAAGCTCGGCCCGGCGAAGCCGGGTTTGAGGTCGGACCCACCGCTGTCGGGGCGCCGCATACGATAGATGACATCGTCGACGGCGATCACGAGATCGGCACGATTGTCGGTCAGGTAATAGTCGAACTCGCTGCCGCCGCAAGTCACGACCTGGGTTTCAATGTGATTCGGCGCGAACCCCGTCGCCTTGGCCCACGCGTCGGACTTGGCTTTGTCGAGGCGGCCGTCAAACATGGTGACCGGCGTAGCGAAGAAGAAATGGTACAGCGCCGGCTCGCAGGCGAGCGCTGCCGGTCCCCGCACCGCACCGTCATCGAATGACACCAGATACGACAGGAGCGGCGCTTCCCCGGCCTTGAGCGCGTGTGCGCCGCTCCACGGCGCCGGCGTCGCCGCGACGACATACCACAGCCCGCGATAGCTCGGATCGGGCGACGGATCGCCTGTGGCGACGGCATACGCCGGCACGATCAGCAGAGCGAGGAGGGCAACCAGCCACCTCATTCGGACACTTGGATCAGGCCGCCGGCCGGAACGGCTTGCGCAGGCTCGCCTGCTCCATCAGCGGCAGCACGTCGCGCGCCCATTCGCGCATTTCCTGGTGATAATTGACCCAGGACAGGACGACGCCGTCGAGGCCGGTGCGCGACAATTCGAGGAGCTGATCGACCACCTGCTCTGGCGTGCCGATCACCGGCAACCCACCCCAGCCAGCGACGAAGCGGTATTTCACGCGCTGCAATTGCGCCGGCGTCAGATACTCCGACGCCTTGAGGCCGAGCTCACGCGTCAGATTCTCCACTGCCTCCCAATCGCCCTTTTCGTAAATGTAATAGTTGGCGTAGTCCTGCGCCTCTTTCTCGGTCGGGCGGCATACCACCCAGACGCCGGTCCAGACTTGGAGCGCGCGGTTGAAATCCTCGCGCGCGACGCGGCGCAGATTGTCGACTTGCGCCTTGTTGGCGTCGAACGCACCCTCGAAGAACACGGTGAAGGCGATGTCCGCATACTTGGCGGCAAAGCGCGCGCCGACCGGCGACGCGCCGGCATTCATGATCGGCGGATAGGGCTTTTGGATCGGCTTCGGCTCGCCGAACCCTTTCGGCACTTTGTAAAACTTGCCCTCGAAGTTGAATTCACCCTCCGTCCAGAGCCGGCGGACGATCTCAAGCCATTCGGCCGCCATCTCGTAGCGCCGGTCGTGCTCCGTGACCGAAGCGCCGAACATCTCGAGGTCCGGCGTCGACCAGCCGCACACCACGTTGAGCGCGAAGCGACCGTTGGAGGCGTGGTCGGCGGTGACGCATTGCTTCGCCGCCGCTACGGGATGCATGGTCGGCACGTGCGTGGTTGAAAAGATGGTGGAGCTCTTCGAGATCGCGCCCATCGCCGCCGCCCAGCTCAGCGATTCATAGGTGGCGCCATTGAAATCGGTGACACCGCCGAAGCCCTTCCAGCGCGCGACCGGCACCAATGCCTCAAGGCCCATTCGGTCCGCCTGCTCGACGATGTCGCGACTGTTCGCCCAATTAAGTTCGAAATGGCCCTCCGCCGTGGTCGCAGCACAGCCGTGGCTGACATTCGGCCCGAACACGCCGAGCTTCATCTTGTTGTCGTTGAACAGCGCGTTGGCCATTGCCGTCCCTCCCCTTTATTGCCGCGCAAGCGGCGCGGAGTCCGGCGTCAGATATTCCTTCAGCGCCGCGAACGGAATCGTAACATCGAAGGCGCCCTGCGAATAGTTGGCGATGCTATAAACCGGGAAATGAACGATCGCGGCGTCGGCGGTGAAGCGCCACGCGCGCGGGTCGGCGACGACGCGCGCGACGTCGTCTTGGCGCGGCGGCGGCTCACTGCCGAATTGGCCCGCCAGATCCTTCATCGCGAAATCGGTGGCGAATTGCAGCCCGTCCTTGTCCAGCGGAAACAGATCGCCGAACCCCATCGACCTGGCCTTCGCCAAATCCCAGTTGATGGAGAATTCGCGCCGATGCTCATGATCGCCGCCGGTATAATCGTCGGTAAGAATCTGCACGCTGATCAATCGTGCATCGAACCGCGACACGGCGTAGCGACGCCGCGCCGTCAGCGCCGTTCCCGGCGGAAGGCCGGGCGGCACGTAGAGGTGGTCCGGGTCGACGCGCTTCGCGTCCTCGGCCAGCGTTTGGGCGACATAGGCGTTGAACGCGGCGGCGCCGGGCCCGCCATCGAGCCACGGCACCGTGTCCGTGTCGACGAACAGCGGCTTCGCCCGCATCGCGAAGTGCATGCGCGGCTCCAGCGCGTGGCCGGCCGCTTTTGCCACCGCCGTATTCTCGAACAAGGCGGCACGCTCGGGATAGAGATCGGCCAGGCAATCGCGAATGTCGGCGACGTCGTCCGAATGGTCCGGCAACGGGCCGCCCGCGTCGCAGCGCTGCACGATCGAGGCGAACCACGCTTGCTGCGCAGCCTTCACCGATGCGAAGCTCGCCGCCGTCTCGGCGGCTTCGAGCCGGCGATAACCGTCGGTCATTGTCCGGTCGAGCCTCGATAGTTTGAGGTCCAGGCAAATGACCTGACGCGCTGCGTTATCCGCAGTGACACAATCGAAACCGGGCGCGGTGTCGCCGGCCTGGAACGTGCTTGGGTCGCCCTTGGGCTTGCGCAAGCGATAGATCACGTCGCCGATCGCGAACAGCAGATCGCCGCCATGCGTCCGGTAGTAGTCGCGCGCTGTGCCGTCGCCGCACACGACATGCTCGGTCTCGGCCCAGCCCATGAAGCCGAGGACAGAACCCTGCTCGACGAACTTGTCGCGATCGAGCCGCCGGTCGAATACATCCGCCATCGCGGTCTGACTGCCGACATAGCGCGCGGGCTTGCAGCCAAGCGCCGGCGGGCCGCGCAGATCGCCGTCGTGGAACTCGATGGTCCAGCCGATCAGCGGCGCCTCGCCGTTCTTAAGGCCGCGTGCCACGGCCCACGGCGCGCGTTCCGCGCCGATCACGCGCCAGAAGCCGAAGAAATCGTTGTCGGGATCGGAACTGCCGTCCTCGGCGTGCGCCGCATTGGCGAAGGCGGAAAGGATCGCGGCACCGGCCAGAATGCGTCGCCACCACGTCATGGTGGCGGGAGCGGCGGCGGGAGCGGTGCAATATCGCGCGTCCGCAACGTGCAGATGAGGCGACGATTTTCCATGAAGCGTACGACCAGCGGCAGCGGCTTTGGCAGCGCGACCGCCAGATACCATTTCATCGTCGACGTGGCAGGCGGCGTCGGGATGAAGCGATAGTCGAGCTCCAACCCGCCCGTGCCGAGCGACAGGCGCACGACCTGAAACACGTCGGACGCATCCCCGGCCCCGATGACATGAGCCACCAGCAACACGGCCTTGAAGTGCCAAAATTCGGGCGGGGGCGCGAACGGCCGGGTGCGGCCCATGGTCGGCGCGGGTTTCAACACGCGGTCCCAATCCGTCGCCGTGCGGATCACGGCGCAGAACGGCCCGTCCGCCGGCTGCCAATTGGCGACAAAGCTCTGATACGCCGCCGGATCGAGCCGTTCATAGGGTTGTTCGGCGCCATTAGCCGACACAGCCGCAGTGACCGCCAGCATTGTCGGCGCAACAGCACGGCCGCCGAACCGGCGCACTGATCCGTGCACAGCGGGCAATCGTTACTGCGCGGCCTGCGCCGCCGAGCGGTCCTGGATCACTTTGTCGGCGAGACGGCCCGTGAGCTCTTGCAAGTGGTCGAACTTCTCGGTGTACGTCCCGACGCCCAAGGTAAGCGACCTCAGCTCGACGATGAGATCGTGAAGTTCAGCGCGCGGCAAGTGCGCCGAGACCACGTCCCACCCCTCCCATCCGGCTTTGCCGTCGTAGCCGAGGATCTGGCCGCGCCGGCCCGAGATCAGGCGCTGCACCCGCGCGGTGAAGGCGTTGGGCACCGACACCGCGACGATATGGATCGGCTCCAGCAAAACGGGATCGCATTTCGGCATCGCTTCCTGCATCGCCATGCGGCCCGCCGTCTTGAACGCCATGTCCGACGAATCGA
>JASHUX010000241.1 GCA_030039775.1 Alphaproteobacteria bacterium
CCCTACTCGTGATCGTGTAGCTGAAATTGGCGGCATCGAGGCAGTCGGCCCGACCGGCCGCGGATTCCGCCTGCGGATACATTAGGAAACCGACCGGCGCGCCGGTCGAGCCGGGCAGCGTCACGTCGTGCGCGTCGTTGAACGCGATCCAGTTGCCTTCCCAGGCACCGAACAGCGTGCGGTGCGCCGCCGCGACCTTCGCGTCATTCATCGCGAGATGGCCGGGCGGTTCTTCCAGAATCACCTTGCGGACATCGGCCGGATCGACGGGAACCCAGCCGTAGTGCTCGAGCCACACCTCGGCGCGGCAATGCTGCGCCATGGTGATCGGCTCGGCGTTGGCGCCAAGACTCTTATAGCCGAAGCGCGACGGCGCGACGCGGATGCCGTAGAGATCGCGCGCCGGAATGCCCGAGGCGCGCGCCAGACCGACAAACAGCGCGTTGAGGTCGGCGCACTTGCCGCCGAGATTGCCGGTCTTGAGCATGAACGCGATGTTGCCGAGGCCGCAGCCGGCGACTTTCGGATCGCGGAAGGTATTGGCGACGATCCATTCGTAGATGCGCCGCGCCTTGTCGAGATCGCTCGCGGCGCCGGCGGTGATTTTGTCGGCGGTCGCCTTGACGATGCCGTCGGTGGAAATGAGCTGCGTCCCTTCTAGGTTCAGGCGCCGGTCATAGTCCGAGAGAGGTGCCGGCGTGCCGGGCTTGGCGAGATCGACGGTGCGGTCCCGTGTCGCGACGCGGCTGGTGACTTCGACGACGGGAGCGGCCGTGCCGGCCGGCCATTCCGCCGTCAGCAGATTGGCGTCGTAGGGCGCGAAGGTGTATTCGCTCGCGGTGCCGCCCCTGATTTTCCAACTGTTGCCGAGCGGCTTGATCCAGTCCGCCGCCGCGACGGACGGCAACGGCACCCAGGCGCGCGCCGTGCCCTTCGTTTCCTTTAGTTCGATGCGCGTGACGATCTCGAAATTGCGCCAGGCGCCGGGCGTGGGCGCGAACGGCGCCGCGAAAGCCGCACGCGGCAGCAACGCACTCGCCGACGCAGCGACGCCGGCCTTGAGAATGTCTCTGCGATTCATTCCTGTCTTCCTCACCTCACCGTGACGGTGTCGTTTTCATTCTGTCGTCGTCCCTGCGATAGCAGGGACCCAGGGCGACTGCACGTCGCTCTTCCTGGATTCCCGCTTTCGCGGGAATGACGAAATTGGATTGGACTAGATGACATTGATGCGAGCCGGACCCTCGGCGAAGGTACCTATCGGGCAGGCATGATCGAAGCCGCGCGCACGAACGATCGCCAGCACCGCGTCGGCCGCGTCGGGCGCGCAGGCGATCAGCAGCCCGCCGCTTGTTTGCGGATCGCACAGCAAATCGTACTGCCAGCCCGGCATCGTGTCGGCGAGCGTCACCTCGTGGCCATAGCTGGCCCAATTGCGTTTGGCCGCGCCGGTGCCGATGCCGGACTGCGCCAGCTTGCGCGCGCCGTCGAAGATCGGCAGCCGCGCGAAATTGATGGTGAGCGACAGGCCCGCGCCTCGGCACATTTCGAGCGCATGACCGAGCAGCGCGAAGCCGGTGACGTCGGTGACGGCATGGATTCCGGGGAGGTCGGGCAGCTCGGCGCCGACTGTATTGAGCTGCGTCGTCGCGGCAAGCATCTCCAAGTAATAGGCGTCGTCCAGCTCGCCGCGTTTCAGCGCGGCGCTGTAAACGCCGATGCCGAGCGGCTTGGTGAGGATCAGCGTGTCGCCGGCGCGCGCCGTCGAATTGCGCAGCACCCGCGCCGGATCGACCAGGCCGATCGCGGCGAGGCCGTAGATCGGCTCGGGTGAATCGATGGAATGGCCGCCGGCGACCGGAATGTTCGCCTCGGCGCAAATCGACGCGCCGCCCGCCAGGATTTGCTGCGCCGTCTCGACCGGCAGCTTGTCCACCGGCATGCCGAGAATCGCCAGCGCCAGGATCGGCGTGCCGCCCATCGCATAGACATCGGACAGCGCGTTGGCGGCGGCGATGCGGCCGAACTGAAACGGATCGTTGACAATGGGCAGGAAAAAATCCGTGGTTGCGATCACCGCCTGGCGGTCGTTGAGGCGATAGACCGCAGCGTCGTCGGCGGTCTCGGTCCCGACCAGCAGATTCGCGAACGGCGCGGCCGCCGGCATCTTGGCGAGGATGCCGCTCAGCACCGACGGCGCCAGCTTGCAGCCGCAGCCGCCGCCATGCGCCAGATCGGTCAACCGGATGGTGTTCATGCGCCGCCGACTGTACCTTCGCGGCCGTGAGAAATCATCGCCAAAGCAAGATGGCAGCGTTGCGCGCCCTGCCCTCGGTCGACGCCGTGTTGCGCAGCGCCGGCGGGCAGCGCGTGGTTGGGCAATTCGGCCGGGCGCGCGTGGTGGACGCCGTGCGTGCGGTGCTGGCGGCACATCGCGCCGCGCCGGCGAAAGGAGCGCCGCGCGCCGACGACATCGCCGACGCCGCGCTGGCTCAATTGAACCGCGACGAGGTGTCGACGCTGCGTCCCGTGTTCAATCTCACCGGCA
>JASHUX010000242.1 GCA_030039775.1 Alphaproteobacteria bacterium
GCTCGAGCCCGAGGCGGCGCGGCTCTTAGGTGTCGTGCGCCGCAACAGCCTGCGCATGGGCCGGCTGATGGACGACCTGCTCACGTTCTCGCGTCTTCTGCGCCAGCCGCTCGAGAAGCGGCGGGTCGAGCCGGAGGCGATTGTGCGTCGCATCCTGGCGGACAGCGACGCCAAATGGGCCAATCGCGACGTCGCCATCGAATTGGGCGTGCTGCCGGCCTGCGACGCCGACCCGGCACTGCTGACGCGGCTCTATTCGAACCTGATCGATAACGCGATGAAGTTCACCGCCAGAGCGGATAAGCCGCGTATCGAGATCGGCGGCGCCGTCGAAGGCGGACGTACCGTATATTTCGTTGCCGATAACGGCGTCGGCTTCGACATGGCGCATGCCGGCAAGCTGTTCGGCGTGTTCCAACGCCTCCATCGCGCCGAGGATTTCGACGGCACCGGGGTCGGTCTCGCGGTGGCGCAGCGCATCGTCCACCGGCACGGCGGCGACCTCTGGGCCAAGGCCGCGCCCGGCCAAGGCGCCTCTTTTTTCTTCACGCTGGGAGCACAAGTGGCATGAGCGCGGTCGAGATCATGCTGGTCGAGGACAATCCCGACGACGTCGAGCTGACGGTACGCGCGCTGCGCAAAAGCAATTTCACCAACCCGATCCGCGTACTGCGCGACGGCGCCGAGGCGCTCGACTATCTCTTCGGTGCGCGGCCCGACGGCACGCCCAACATGGAAGCGTCGCCGGTGGTGATGCTGCTCGACCTGAAGCTGCCGAAAATCAACGGCGCCGAAGTGCTGCAACGGGTCAAAAGCGACGCGCGAACGCAGACGATCCCGGTGGTGGTGCTGACCTCGTCGCGCGAAGACCGCGACCTGCAGGAGACCTACAAGCTTGGCGCCAACTCCTACATCGTGAAGCCGGTCGATTTCGAGCAATTCAACCGCGCCGTCAACCAGATCGGCATGTATTGGCTCTTGATTAACCAGCATCCGGCCGGGTGACTCTGGCGGGGCAGGGCGGCTTTTGTTACAAGAGCCGCGCCGGATTTTTTTCCGCCGGCCTGGAGACCTGCCTTGCCCAAGGCAAATGTTGCATCACGCGCCAAAACCGTCGGGCGCACCGCGACCGTTGAGCGCACTACGCGCGAGACGCGGATCGCGGCGACCATCAATCTCGACGGCACCGGCCAATATCAGGTGTCGACGGGGATCGGCTTCCTCGACCATATGATCGAGCAGATTTCGCGTCACAGCCTGATCGACATCGCGTTGCAGGCGAAAGGCGATCTCCATATCGACTTCCATCACACCACCGAGGACACTGGCTATGTCATCGGCGAGGCGGTGTCGAAGGCATTGGGCGATCGCGCCGGCATCGCGCGCTGGGGCGAAGCGCTGGTGCCGATGGACGAGACCCTAACGCGCGTCGCGCTCGATTGCTCCAACCGGCCTTACCTGATCTGGCGGGTCAACGTGCCGAAGCCGAAGCTGGGCGAGATGGACACGGAACTGTTCAAGGAATGGTTCCAGGCCTTCGCGCAGTCGGCCGGCATGACGCTGCACGTCGAGAATCTCTACGGCGAGAACAGCCACCATATCGTCGAGTCCTGCTACAAAGGCTTGGCGCGCGCCTTGCGCATGGCGGTGGCGATCGATCCCCGCCGCGGGGGCGCGGTGCCTTCGACCAAAGGCGTGCTCGGCGGAAGCCTCTGATGCTGGTGACGATTGTCGATTACGGCTCGGGCAATCTCCGCTCGGCCGCCAAGGCGCTTGAGCGCGTGGCGCGCGAAGCGGGACTAGCGGCGGAGATAGCGGTCACCGGCGACGCGGAGAAAGTCCGCGCCGCCGACCGCATTGTGCTGCCTGGCGTCGGGGCGTTCGCCGACTGCAAGCGCGGTCTCGCGGCACTGCCCGGCGTGATCGAGACGCTGAACGAGCAGGTGATTCGCGGCGGCAAGCCGTTCCTGGGCATTTGCGTCGGCATGCAGCTCATGGCGACGCGCGGACTGGAGTTCGAGACCGTGGCGGGGCTCGATTGGATCGCGGGCGACGTCAAATTGATGACGCCGTCCGACCCGAGCCTCAAGATTCCGCATATGGGCTGGAACCAGTTGCAGTTCCGCGCAGCGTACCCGGTATTTGCGGGCATCGCGCCGGGCGCGCATGCCTATTTCGTCCATTCCTACGGCTTCGATTGCGGCAATCCGGCGCACGTCCTCGCCACCGTCGATTACGGCGGACCGGTGACGGCGGCGATCGGGCGCGACAATCTGGTCGGCACGCAATTCCACCCGGAAAAGAGTCAGGAGACCGGGCTGCGGCTTCTCACCAATTTCCTGCGGTGGCGGCCGTGATCCTTTATCCGGCGATCGACCTCAAAGGCGGCCAATGCGTGCGCCTGCTGCGCGGCGATATGGACAAGGTGACGGTGTTCAATGCGGATCCCGCCGCGCAGGCCCGCGCCTTTGTCGATGCCGGCGCGCAATGGCTGCACATCGTCGATCTCGACGGCGCTATCGCGGGCAAGGCCGTAAATGAGATAGCGGTGCGTTCGATCCTCGACGCCGTGAAAGTGCCCGTGCAACTCGGCGGCGGTATTCGCGACCGCGATGCGATTGCGCGCTGGTTCGGCACCGGTATCGCGCGGGTGATCCTCGGTACGGCGGCGCTGGCCAATCCGAACCTGGTCACGTCGGCATGCCGCGAATTCCCCGCTCGCGTGGCGGTCGGCATCGACGCGCGCAACGGCAAGGTTGCCGTGCGCGGCTGGGTCGAGACCAGCGAGATGACCGCGCTCGATCTTGCGCGGCGGTTTGAGGATGCCGGCGTCGCCGCGATCATCTTTACCGACATCGACCGGGATGGCGCAATGCAAGGCGTCAATGTCGAGGCGACAGCCGCATTCGCCGCGCAAATCACGATTCCCGTCATCGCGTCGGGCGGCGTTTCCTCGCTCGACGACATTCGCACGTTGAAGGTGCGCAACGTTCCGGGCGCTATTCTCGGCCGTGCGCTTTATGAAGGCCGGATTGATTTGAGCGCGGCGTTGGCCGTCGCAGGCGCGCCATGAGAATCCTGGTTACCGGCAGTTCGGGGCATCTCGGCGAGGCGCTGGTGCGCACCTTGCGCGACCTCGATCAGGAAGTGGTCGGGCTCGACATCCTGCCGTCACCCTTCACGCTGCAGGTCGGATCGGTCGCGGACCGCGCTGCGGTGAAGCGCGCCATGAACGGTGTCGAGGCGGTGTTTCACATGGCGACGCTGCATAAGCCGCACGTCGCGACACACCCTCGACAGGATTTCGTCGACACCAACGTCACCGGCACGCTCAATCTCCTGGAGGAAGCGCTGGCGGCGAACGTCCGCTCGTTTGTCTTCACCAGCTCCACCAGCGTGTTCGGCGATGCCATGTCGCCGCCGGCCGGAGCGCCCGCCGCGTGGATCACCGAAGACGTGACGCCCGTCCCGAAGAACATCTACGGCGCGACCAAAGCGGCGGCCGAGGATTTATGTCAGCTGTTCCATCGCAATCACGGCCTGTCCTGCATCGTGTTGCGCACGTCGCGGTTCTTTCCCGAGGCGGACGACAATCGCGAAAACCGCGCCGCCTACAGCGACGCCAACCTCAAGACGAACGAATTTCTCCACCGCCGCGTCGACATCGAAGACGTTGTCAGCGCGCATCTCCTGGCGTCGGAGCACGCTGCCGCGCTCGGCTTCCGTAAATACATCATCAGTGCGACCACGCCATTTCGGCAGGAGGACCTGACGGAACTGCGCACGGCAGCGCCGCGCGTCGTGAGCCGGCGGGTGCCGGGTTACGAAACCGAATATCGCCGGCGCGGATGGACGATGTTTCCCGACATCGCGCGGGTCTATGTCAACGACCGCGCGCGGCTCGAATTGGGGTGGCGGCCGCGCTACGATTTCGCCCATGTTCTCGCCGCCCTGGAGGCCGGAGCCGATCCGCGCAGCACCCTTGCTCAGACGATCGGATCGAAACGCTATCACGATCGCATCTTCACCGACGGTCCTTATCCGGTGGAGCAATAGTCATGTTGAAGATGCGCGTCATTCCCTGTCTCGACGTCACGGCGGGCCGCGTGGTGAAGGGCGTGAATTTCGTCGATCTGGTGGATGCCGGCGATCCGGTGGAACAGGCGCGGCTTTACGACAAGGAAGGCGCCGACGAGTTGTGCTTTCTCGACATCACCGCTTCGTCCGACAATCGCGACACGCTCTATGACGTAGTGGCGCGGACCGCCGACCAATGTTTCATGCCGCTCACGGTCGGCGGCGGCGTCCGCACGCTCGAGGATATCCGCAAGCTCTTGCTGGCGGGCGCCGACAAGACGTCGATCAACACCGCGGCGGTCGCGCGGCCCGAATTTGTCGCGGAAGCCGCTGAGAAATTCGGCAGTCAGTGCATCGTCGTCGCCATCGACGCAAAACAGGCCGGGCCGGCGAAATGGGAAATCTTCACTCATGGCGGCCGACGCGGGACCGGCCTCGACGCGGTCGATTGGGCGAAGCGCATGGTGGCCTCCGGCGCAGGCGAAATTCTGCTCACGTCGATGGACCGCGACGGCACCAAGCAGGGCTTTGATATTGCGTTAACCAAAACCGTCGCGGATGCCGTCTCCGTGCCGGTCATCGCCTCGGGCGGCGTGGGAACTTTGCAACATATGGTAGAAGGCATCCGCGACGGCCACGCCACCGCGGTGCTGGCCGCCTCGATCTTCCATTTCGGTACCTGTCGCATCGCCGAGGCCAAGGCGGCGCTGCGCGACGCGGGATTACCCGTCCGATAGGTTGTATTTTAACAAAGTATCAACACGGCGCCTGTAGTTAGTTGCGCAACGATGCAGCGAAGGATTGGCGGCGTTGCGCAAGACGATTTTTCATGAAGATTGGTGGCTCGATATCGTGGCGCCCGGCCGTTGGGCCGAGGTAACGGCGGAGCACGGCTACCTTCGCTATGCCTATTCGAGCCGGCTCATGTTCCGTTCGATCAAATCGCCGCCGCTGACGCGAACGCTTGGTCCGGTCCTTAAGATCGAAGGCAAGAAAGCCGAAACGCGGCAGCGGGCGGCGTTCTCCACGGTCTGCGAACTGCTCAATCAACTGCCGGAGTTTGACTTTATTCGCTTCCGCCTTGACCCGTCGCTGACCGATGTCGTGCCGTTCCAGGCCCGCGGTTACCAGACCAGTCTGCAACATACGCTGTTGGCCGATTGTCGCGAGCCGGAGGAAACTCTGTGGGCGGGGATGCGCGACCGCAAGCGCAACATCATCCGCCGCGCGGAGGAAACGCTGTCGGTCATGGTCAACGAGGACGGCCCCTCATTTCAGAAATTCTATGAGGCCAATCTCGAAGACGAGAAGTCGTACTTCGACTTAACCCTGATTACGAAGATTCATGCCGCGGCGCGCGAGCGCGGCTGTGGCAAGATCCTCACAGCGGTCGACCAGCGTGGCGACATCCATGCGCAGACCTTCCTCATTTGGGACGACCATAGCTGCTATTACTTTCTGTCCAGCCGCGACACGACGATCGCCCATGCCGGCGCTGTCAGCCTGTTGGTCTGGGCCGGTATGAAGCAAGCGCATGCTTTGGGCCTGACGTTCGATTTCGACGGCGTCACCAGCCAGCCGCGTTACCAATTTCTCGTGGAGTTCGGGGGCCAACCCGCGACCCGGTTCATCGTTTCCAAGGGCTTCTTCCTTTATGACATGCAAGCGGGCGCACGGAAGCTTGCCGACCGTCTGGTCGGCGTCAAAACGGCCACGTTCTAGTCTGGGCGCCCGCGTGACGCGACGGGCGCAAATGTGCTAGCCAAGGTGCATGTCCGAGCCAGACGGCACCACCCTCGACAAGCTTTATCAGGTAATCGCGTCGCGCCGCGACGCCGATCCGACGCGATCCTACAGTGCCAAACTGTTGGCAAGCGGGGCGCCCGCCATCGCCAAGAAGCTTGGCGAGGAAACGGTCGAGGCCATCATTGAATCCGTGAAGGGCGATCGCGCGCGACTCGCGGCCGAAAGCGCCGATCTTTTGTATCATCTTCTGGTGCTGTGGGCGGCATCCGGTGTCTCGCCTAACGACGTTTGGCGCGTCCTTGACGCCCGCAGCGGCACCTCAGGCCTCGCCGAAAAGGCCGCGCGGCGGAAATAGGGGCTTTCCATGGTGTATGATCGCAACAACGTATTCGCCCGCATCTTGCGGGGAGAATTGCCGTCGCGGAAAATCTACGAGGACGAATACGCGCTTGCCTTCCACGACATTAATCCGTTGGCGCCGGTTCATGGCTTGGTGATCCCGAAGGGCGAGTACGTATCGTTCGACGATTTTGTCGCCAAGGCCCGCGCCGCCGACATCACCGGCTTTTTCCGTGCCGTCGGCAAGGCGGCGGAACTGCTTGGCGTGTCGGCAACCGGCTACCGGATCCTGGCCAATCACGGGCCCGATGCCCACCCGGAAATCCCGCATTTCCATATCCATATTTTCGGCGGCAAGCCGCTGGGCGCCATGCTGCCCCGGGCCGGCCATTAAAATTCGAATCGCCGAATAAGCCGCGAAATACTGCGGTTTCTATGGTTGACGAATTTTAAACCTTAGCGTGTGACCATGGTTCCTCGAATGCCCGCAAAAGCGGGATTGGTGTCGAGGAGCCTTGGATGGGACAGGTTCGGGCATTGCCGGCGAAAGCCGCGACGGCGCGCGCAAGCGCGACGGTGCCGCCTGACGTCCAGTCGACCCTGTTCGATTGCAAGGGCGCGATCCTGTTCCAGAACGAGCCGGCGCGGCGGAATTTCGCCGCGCCCCGCGACGCGAAGCGCGCAACATGCGCGTTTGTCCGCCATTTCGCCGATCGGACCGAAGGCCATCACCTGCTCGCGCGCGCCGCCGCCGGTCAGTCCAGCCGCGGCGAGAAACTCGTCCATACCAGTGCCGGTATCGCCCGCCGCATGGTCGATATTTCGTGTCTTGCCGGACCCGGCGACGAAACCGCCATCATGCTCAACGAACGTCCGGTCGACGCAGGATCGGCGGGTGACCGCGATAACGAAGCGGTCCGCATGTTTGCCCAGGCTGGCGCCGATTGGTTCTGGGAAACCGACGCGGAATTGCGGTTCACGTTGATGTCGGACCGCCCCGATCTGGCGGCGACGTCGTTTTCGGGCGATCTCATCGGCCGCGTCATGGTTGAACCGTTGCCCGGCATCGACGGCCTCGACTATGCCGGCCTCCGCAAAGCGATCGAGCATCGCGACGTCTTCCGCGACTTGCGCTTCATCCGGCGCGACCGCGAAGGTCGCCGCCGTCACTTTTCGGTCAGCGGCACGCCCTTTTTTGCGTCCGACGGCAGATTCCTCGGCTACCGCGGCACTGGTCGCGATCGCACCCGCTCCGTCGAGGCCGAGGAACAGGCCGCGACGGCGCGAGCACGGTTGATCGCCGCGATCGAGAGTATCCCGGAAGCTTTCGTCCTGTTCGATCGCGATCAGCGGCTGGTTATGTGCAACAGCCGCTTCCGCGAGGAAAATGGGACGTTCGCCGACCGTCTGCGTCCCGGCGTGACGGCCGCCGACATCGCCGGCGTCGCGCGTCGTGCCGGCCGGATGGTTCCCGCCATCGACTACGTTGCCGCGGGCGTTCATTCAGGTCCCGGCCATGCCTCCGTCGAGCGGCAGGCCGGCGATCGCTGGTTTCAATTGGGCGCGCGTCGCTTGCCTGAAGGCGGCATCGCGGTCGTGCAGACCGACGTTACCGCGCTGAAGCAGCGCGAGGCGGAACTGGCCGAGAAGTCGGCACTGCTTCAGGCCACACTCGACAGCATGCACCAAGGCATCTTGGTCAACGATGCCGAGGGCAGGGTGGTGATGTGGAATCACCGCTTCCTTGAGATGAACGGGTTGCGGTCCGACATGATCCGCGTGGGTATGCCCGGGCAGGAACTGGTCCGTGGCGCGGCCAAGCTCGGCGAATACGGCGACGGCGACATCGAGGGTGTCGTCACTCAACGCATCGAGCAATTGGGCAAGCGCGGCGCGGCAGCCATGCGCGTGCGTCCCGACGGCAGTGTCATCGAGAATCATGCCAATCGGATGCCGGGCGGCATGGTCATTCGCACCTTTACCGATGTCACCTTGATCAGGCAGCAGGAACGCCAGACCGAGAACCAGCGCCGGCTGCTAAGCGCGACGCTGAGCAACATGGATCAAGGCATACTGGTGCTCGACGCCGACATGCGGATCAAACTGTGGAACCGGCGCCTGTTCGAACTGATGCAGATACCGGAGAGCGTGTGCCATATCGGTATGACGTTGGCCGAGCTGATTTCGGCGATGCGCAAAGCGCAAGGCTTCGTTCCGGGCAGTGTCGGCGGCGCGGCGACGGCGCGGCTCAAGGACTCCGACCATCCCGCGGTCGTCACGCTGGCGCCTGAAAATTTCGGCGGCCGCACCATCGAACGCCGGCGGCGGCCGTTGCCCGACGGCGGCATGGTCTTGACCTATACCGATATCACCGAGGCGAAGCGGCATGAGCGCGAGATCGCGGAAAAATCCGCGCTGCTCGCCGCCACGCTCGAGAGCATGGATCAGGGCATCATGGTGCTCGACGCCGACCGCAATATCCGCATGTGGAACAGCCGGGTGATCGATCAGCACGGGCTGCCGTACGATTTCATGAAGGTCGGCATGCCTGCGAGCGAGATCATTCAGCAGCTCGCGCGACAAGGCGAATACGGCGACGGCGATCCGGAAAAGACCGCCCGCGACCGCGCCGGCGCCCTGGCGCGCGATCCCAACCTCGTGTTCCAACGCCGCCACTCGAACGGACTGATGATCGAGCGGCGGCGCCGGCCGATGCCCGGCGGCGGTACCGTGCTGACCTTCACCGACATTACCGCGCTGACGGAGCGCGAACGCGCGCTGGAGGAAAAGAGCACGCTGCTCACCGCGGCGCTCGACAATATGGACCAGGGCATCATCGTGCTCGACGCGAACTTCAACGTTCGCGGATGGAACAATCATACGGTCGAGCTCCTCGGTCTGCCGGCCGACTTTGTCCATGCGGGCATGCCGGTGGCGGACATGGTCCGGTTTATCAGCGCGCGCCTCGGCCGTCACTTGTCCGGCGACTTGGACCGGCATGTTGCCGAGCGGGTGGCTGAAATCTGCGCCGGTGGGGCGAGGATCATGCCCGGTCTGTCGCCCAACGGAGCGGTCATCGAACGGCGCAGCCGGCCGATGCCCGACGGCGGCGTGGTCATCACCTACAACGACATCACCGCGCTCAACCAGCGCGAGCGCGCGCTTGAGGAAAAGAGCGCGCATCTCTCGGCCGTGCTGGGCAGCATGGACCAGGGCATGCTGGTGCTCGACAAGGATGCCAAGATCCAAACCTGGAACGCGCGCGTCGAGGAACTGCTGAATCTGCCGTCCGGCTGGCTACAGCCCGACATGCCGGCAACGGAATTGACGCGCTGGCTCAGTATTCGTCTCGGCCAATCACCCGCCGAAATCGAGCAATCGATCACACAACGCCTCCACGAAATGCTGTCGGGCGAGCCCCGCCTGCTGGGCGGTCCGACACTCGACAACCGGGTGGTGGAGCGGCGCAGCCGGCCGATGCCTGACGGCGGCCTGGTCGTCACCTACAGCGACGTCACCGAACGCAAGCGCCGCGAGGATCTGCTCGCCGAAAATTCGGCGCTGCTGAGCGCCACCCTGGACAATATGGATCAGGGATTGGTGGTCATCGACGCGGATAATCGGACCAAGCTGTGGAACA
>JASHUX010000243.1 GCA_030039775.1 Alphaproteobacteria bacterium
GATGACGTCGACGCCGCCGCCGACATAGGAAACCGCTTCCTGGGGTGCGGCGGAGCGGCGGCGCCCGGTGGCGCCGCCTTGCCAACCGTAATCGGCATAATCGTCCGTATATTCGGGTCCGTAGAGCAGATCGACCCAACCGACGCCGAGAATCTGGGCGATGCGGAACCCCAATTGCGGCGACATGTAACGGGTGCCGTCTTCGTACGCGCGATAGATCTCGGGGGCGACGCCGACCCGCTCGGCAAATTCCTCGGCCGAGGCGAAACCGGCGTTGTAGCGGGCCTCACGCAAGCGATCGGCAATCCGTTCCATGGCACTTCCCTCCAAGACGCGGCGGCAGGCGGACCAACCCAATTATCAAATCGATTCCGACTTTTTCAACGTAAAATTGATAATAAAACCAACGGGTTCGTTAACCATTTCCTAGCAGGGAACAAGGTTTTGTCCGAGCTGTCAATAAATTATCGGGCGAAGCCAACGTTTTGGAGGATGTGTATCGACTCGTAGCGACGCGGCTACGACTGGCATACGACTCGCGAATCAGTGGAAATCGCGGCTTTGGACGGATAATTCGAGGCGCCCCTGGCGCGGTTTGTCGTCGGCGGCTTCGCCGATCCGCCGCAAGGCCGGTGTCCAGTCCTGTATCCGCTCGGCGACGATATGGATCACCTCGCCTTGGATCTGGAGTTTGCCGGTGCACGCCACCATCCGGCCGCCCATGACGATCCGGCGAAAGCGCTCGAAGATCGGGATCCACACCACCAGATTGGCGATGCCGGTTTCGTCCTCCAGGGTCATGAACACGACGTTGCCTTTGCCCGGTCGCTGCCGGACCAGGACGATGCCGGCGACCGTCAACCGGTCGCCATCCCGGCGATCGCGCAAGCTGGCCGCCGTCACAATGCGGCGGCGCGCAAGTTCGGCGCGCAGGAACGACAAGGGATGCGCTTTTAGCGACAACCCGGTCCAGTGATAATCTTCGATGATATGCTGACCCAGCGGCATCGCCGGCAATGGCGCCGGCACGTCGGGCTTCGGCGCCGCCGGCCGCACAGCGAACAGCGCCGGCAACGCCGTCTCGGCACCCTTCATTGCCCATAGCGCCTGACGCCGGTCGAGACCGAGCGAGCGGAAAGCGTCGGCCTCCGCCAGCCGCTCCAGCGCCTTGCGCTCGAGCCCCCCGCGCCGCGTCACATCGTCGATGCTGGCATAACCGGCATCCCGGTTCTCGATGAACGCCGCCAGTTTTTCCTGCTGCAATCCTTTGACCTGATTGAACCCAAGCCGCAATGCGCAGTGTTTCACTCCTTTTATTCCTCCCCCTCGATGGGGGAGGACGTGAGCAGCCGAAGGCTGCGAGCAGGTAGGGGTGATCGTCGAAGCGACGGAACTACCACCCCCACCCGAAATCTCGCGTTGCTCGATTTCGACCTCCCCCATCGAGGGGGAGGTGTTGTCTGGAATTTCCAGCGTGCAATCCCAACCGCTGAAATTGACATCGACCGGGCGCACTTCGACCCCGTGCTCGCGCGCGTCGCGCACCAATTGCGCCGGGGCATAAAAACCCATCGGCTGGCTGTTTAGCAGCGCGGCGGTGAAGACCTCGGGATAGAAGCGCTTGATCCAGGCCGACGCGTATACCAAAAGCGCGAAGCTAGCGGCGTGCGATTCCGGAAAACCGTATTCGCCGAAGCCTTCGATCTGCTTGAAGCAACGCTGCGCGAAGTCCGGCTCGTAGCCGTTGGCGATCATGCCGTCGATGAACTTGTCCTTGTATTTTGGCATCGTGCCGTTGTGGCGGAAGGTCGCCATTGCCTGACGCAAGCCGTTCGCCTCGGCGCCGGTGAATTTGGCGGCCACCATCGCCATTTTCATCGCCTGTTCCTGAAACAGCGGCACGCCCAGCGTCTTGCCGAGAACCTCCTTTAACTCTTCCTTGCCGGACGGATACTCGACCGGTTCCTCATTGTTGCGCCGGCGCAAATAGGGATGAACCATGCCGCCTTGGATCGGGCCGGGCCGCACGATCGCCACCTCGATCACCAGGTCGTAAAATTCCTTGGGCTTGAGGCGCGGCAGCATGCTCATCTGCGCGCGGCTCTCGACCTGAAATACGCCGATCGAATCGGCGTGCTGCAGCATCTCGTAAACCGCCGGATCTTCCTTCGGGATGGTTGCGAGGTTGTAACGCGTGCCGTAATGCGCCGCGATCAGATCGAGACCGCGCCGGATCGCGGTCAGCATGCCGAGCGCCAAGACATCGATCTTCAGCATGCGCAGCGCGTCGATATCGTCCTTGTCCCATTCGATCACGGTGCGGTCCGCCATCGCTGCGTTTTCGATCGGCACGATTTCCTCCAGCAGGCCGCGCGTGATGACGAAGCCGCCGACATGCTGCGACAGATGGCGCGGAAACCCGACCAATTCGGTCGCGAGTTGGAGCGCGAGCGCCAAGGTAGGGTCGGTCGGATCGAGACCCAATTGACGTACGTGCTGTTGCTGGATCGCGTCGCCGTACCAGCCCCATACCGTGCCGGCAAGTGCCGCCGTCACGTCCTCCGACAGGCCCAGCACCTTGCCGACCTCGCGGATGGCGCGGCGCGGCCGGTAATGGATTACGGTCGCGGTCAGCGCGGCGCGCTCGCGGCCGTATATGTTGTAGATGAACTGGATGATCTCTTCGCGCCGCTCATGCTCGAAATCGACATCGATGTCGGGCGGCTCGCGGCGTTCCTCGTTGATGAAGCGCTCGAACAGCACGTCGATCATCTCGGGCGCGACCGCGGTGACGCCGAGGCAATAGCACACGACCGAATTGGCCGCCGAGCCGCGGCCCTGGCACAAAATGCCGCGCCGCTCCGCTTCCTTCATGATCGAATTGACGGTGAGGAAATACGGCGCGTATTCGAGTTTTTCGATCAGCCGCAGCTCGGTCTCAAGGCGTTCGATCACATGGTCCGGCACGCCGCCGGGATAACGCCAGGCGGCACCGTTCCACACCAAGCTCTCGAGCCGTTCCTGCGGCGTGCCACCATGCCCGCCGCTTTCGTCGGGATAATCGTATTTCAATTCGTTGAGGCTGAATTGACAGCGCTCGACGATCTCGACGGTTCGTTCGAGCGCGTCCTCATAGCCGCGAAACAGCCGCGCCATTTCCTCCGGCGATTTCAGGTGCCGTTCGGCATGGGCGTTGAGCCGAAAGCCCGCCTCGGCCAGCGTGCAGCCTTCGCGGATGCAGGTGACGACGTCCTGGAGCCGCCGTCGCGCCGGCGCGTGGTAAAGCACGTCGTTGGTCGCGACCAGCGGCACGCCAACCTCTTCCGCCAGTTGCTCGAGGCGATGAAGGCGCTTCGCGTCGTCGCCGCGATACAGATGCTGCGCCGCGAGATAGACGCGGCCGGGAAAATCCGTATTCAGCCGGCGGAGAAATTCGACGAAATCCCTCGCATCATCTTCCGGCGGCAGCGCGACGAAAACCTGTCCGTCGCCGAATTCGATCAGGTCGTCATAGCAGAGCTTGCATTGCGCCTTTTCCGCGCGCCGCTTGCCGCGCGTCAGCATCCGCGTCAGCCGTCCATACGCCGCGCGCGAGGTAGGATAACAAAGCAGGCCGCGTCCCGCTGCAAATTCGGCCGACGAATCTTTTACGAGACGTAATCTGCTTTGCCCCTCCCTCCTTGAGGGGGAGGAAGACAAGTTCAGCCGGCATCCCACCACGTACCGCAGGCCCGCTTCTTCCGCCGCGACATGGCCGCGGACGATACCGGCGAGCGTGTTGGCGTCGGTGACGGCGACAGCGCGGTGGCCGAGCGCTTTCGCCTGCGCGACCAGCTCGCCTGGATGCGATGCGCCGCGCAGGAACGAGAAATTGCTGGTGCATTGCAGCTCGGCGTAGCGCGTCATGCATAAAGCCCGTGCAGGAACCACCGCGGGCGTACATCCGGTTTATAGAGGCCGGCGCGGAACAGCCAATAGCGCCGGCCGTCTGCATCCTCGACCCGGTAATAGTCGCGCAGCAACTCGGCCTCGCGGGCGCCGCGCCACCATTCGCCCATGATGCGCTCCGGCCCTTCGGCGCGCGCGACGTGATACAAGCGCCGCCGCCAGCGGAACATCAGCGGCGGATCGTCCGGCACCGGCGCCGTCGCTTCGATCGGCTCGGGCCGCGACAACAGCCGCACCGGTCGCGGCTTGTCCGCGTTCCACGCCGCGCCGCCGCCCGGCATGAAGGCGAAGACGAAACGCTGCGCGCGTTCCGGCAGATGCGCGTCATGCGGCAACAACCGGCCGACGGCCCGCGCGCCGAGCCGGTTCGCCAGCCGGTCGATGAGCATCGCGCTTTCATCATCTAAAATTATTTCGTCATTCCCACGAAAGCGGGAATCCAGCGCGAGCGACGTGCGGTTGCTCTGGGTCCCTGCTTTCGCAGGGACGACGGAAATTTTTTCCGGCAATGATAATTGCCTTGCTGTGAGCGTCTCCACCGTCTTCGCCGTCAGCACCATGTCCTCGATGCCGAGGCCGGGATCGATCTGCTCGATGCGCTCGGCGAAGAGGCGCATGAGATGCGCGACATCGCGGCTCGGCCGCGCGGTGCCGATGGCGAGCGACAGGCTTTCGCCGTCGACGCGATGCAGCGTCAGCGCCAACAGCCGCGCGCCCAGCGCCTCCTCGGCGAGGAGGCGGCACAATTCATCGAGCAGCAAGCGAATCGCGGCGGCGATATCGTCGGGCGTGGCGATCGGCTCGGCGAAACTGCAGCGCGTCCAGCGCGGCGGCGTCGACGGCAGCGGCGACAGCGCTTCCCTGCCCTCGCCCAGCGCCTCGTCGAGCCGCGCCAGCAAAACAGGATCGAACCGCGTCGCGAGATCGGCGCGCGACAGCGGATAAAGATCGCCGATGAGGCGCAGGCCCAATCGTTCCAGCGCCGTGACCATGTCCTGGTCGAGGCGCAGCCC
>JASHUX010000244.1 GCA_030039775.1 Alphaproteobacteria bacterium
TCGGTTTGGGTGGAGCGATGCACCATCTGGTATGCGGCCTGATTCACGTCAGCGGGTTTGCTTATGCGCTTTGGCATAAACCGAGTATCGCAGCTTGGAAAATAAATTTCAACGAAAGGGCGTTTTCAAAGTAGCGCACTACCGAAAGATTGATGCCGCTGTAGGGCAAACCGATATTGTCGAGGATGGTGTCGACCTGATCGTTGCCGACGATTTTGCGGATCGCGCCTTCGACGGCGGCGAAATAGGTCTGAGTTTGCTCGATCCGCGTTCCCGGCGGTGCCCGGACGTGAAGGCGCATCTCGCCGGCATCGACCTGCGGGAAGAAACTCTCACCGATCATCGGGAACAGCGCCAGCGAACAGACCATCAGGATCAGGAAAAATCCGACGGTCGGAAGCGGCCGCGACAGGCACCAGGCGACGCTGTTGCGATAGCCCTCCCGCGCCCGGTCAAAGCCGTCCTCGAAGCGGCGGTGGAATTCTTTGAACGGATTGAGGCTGCGGCGGGGGCGATTGAGTTCCCGTTCCTCGTGGCGCGCTTCGCTGACGTTACGCATCAAGAATCGGAACAGCACGGGCACCATGGTGAAAGACAGGATGAGGCTCGCGATCAGCGCGATGCACACCGACATCGACAACGGCGAAAACAAATATTTCGGAATGCCGGTCAGCAGGAAGATCGGCACGAACACGATGCAGATGCACAACGTCGACAAGAACGTCGGTACGCCGACTTCCCCGGCACCGTTGATGATGGCGTCAACCAGTCCCTCGCGCTGGCGGACATGGCGCTCGATGTTCTCGATCACGACCGTGCCGTTGTCGACAAGGATGCCGACCGCGAGGGCGAAACCGCCGAGCGTCATCGTGTTAAGCGTCTCGCCTAGCGCGTACATGATGAGAATGGCGGTGATGATCGACAGCGGGATCGAGGCCAGCGTGATTAGCGTCAGCCGCCAGTTGCCGAGGAACAGCAGGATCATCAGCCCCGTGAGGCATGCGGCCAGGACGCCGCCCGTGATCACGCTGTTGATCGCGGCCTTGACGAACACCGACTGGTCGAAGATGGCCTTGATGTTGACGCCCTTGGGCAGAAGCTTCTCGATATAGGGTAGAGCTGACTTCACGCCGTCGATCACCGCGAGCGTCGACACCCCGCCCGTTTTGCGGATCATCATCAGCGCGCCCGGCGTGCCGTTGACGGCGACCGAATTGGTCTGGACCTGGAAACCGTCATGGACATGCGCGACGTCGCGCACGAATACCATCTTCCCGTCCACTTCTTTCACTGGGAAATTGTTGATAGTGTCGACGATGCTCGGACTGTTGTTCATCGACAGCAGATAATCCTTGCTGCCGATTTTAACGTCGCCCGAAGGCACGATGACGTTCTGGCCGAGGATGGCGTTGCTGACGTCGGTCGGCGACATGTGGCGCGCTTGCAACGCCGTCTGATCGAGATCGATCATGATTAGGCGCGGCTTGCCGCCATAGGGGTAAGGCACCTCGGCCCCTTGCACCACCGCGAGATCGGGCCGGATCACGTTCTGGCCTAAATCGTTGAGCCGCGTATCCGACAAGGAATTGCTCGACAGGCTGAGCTGGATGACGGGCACGTCGGTCGCGCCGTAACGGATCACGAGCGGCGGGGTGATGTTGGGCGGCATGTATTTCAGTACCACCAGCGCGCTCGACGCCAGCTGCGCCACGGCGCGCGTCACGTCCGCGCCCTGATGCAAGTAGACCTTCTCGACGCCGACGCCCTCATAACTCGTCGCTTCAATGCGCGAGATGTTGTCCACCAGCGACGCCATCTGACGCTCATGAAGCGTCAGTATGCGGTTTTGGATGTCGGTCGCGCTCATGCCCTGGTAGTTCCAGACCACGCTGACGACCGGGATGTTGATCTCCGGAAAAATGTCGATCGGCATGCGCAGCGCCGCCCCGATGCCCAGGAGGCATACGAGAATGATGGCGGCAACTACAGTGTAGGGCCGCCTCAGGACGTAGGCGACGAGCGGCATTGATGTTCCGACGTTGCAGGCTTCCCGTTTCCCCAAGGCCGGAAAGCGTTGGGACCACGCGACGGTGACCGGCTAAGTGTTTGGAAACAAGAAGGTTTTTGTAATTTTTTTTTTAATCGGCCGGGAACGGCGCGCAGATTAGGTCGAAGCGGCACCCGGGTTGGGCGTCGCCGATGGCGATCCGGAAGCGATGCAGCGCCATGACGGCGCTGACGACGCCGAGGCCGAGACCGCTGCCCGGCAAGGTTCGGCTTTTGTCCGCCCGATAGAAGCGCTTCAGGACCTGTTGCCGCTCCTCGGGGGGGATGCCCGGCCCGCGGTCGCGGACCCGGACGATTGGCCCCTCCGGCCCGTCGATTACGGCAAGATCGATGCGGCTGTTCCTTGGGGCAAATTTGAGCGCGTTGTCCAAGACGTTCGCCACCGCTTCGAACAGAAGGTCGCGGTCGCCCTTGATCCGCCGCGGTTCCGCCGCCACCGCCAGTTCGATACCGGCGTTTTCGGCGATCGGACCATAGAGCTCGGCGACATCGTGGACGATCCGGGCAAGATCGATCTCGCCGAACGCGGCGCGCCGATTGCCGCCTTCGATCTCGGCGATGCGCAGCAAGGCCGTAATGATTCCGATTGTCTGGTCCAATCCCGAGACCGCGACGTCGATCGCCTCCTCCAGTTCCTTGTCAGATCTCGGCGCATCGCGGATGCGCTCGAGCCGAGCGCGGACCCGCGTCAAGGGCGTGCGCAGATCGTGGGCGATATTGTCGCCGACCCCTCGGATTTCCTCGAGCAGACGCTCGATCTCGTCGAGCATGCGATTGACCGCTATCGCCAGCCGGTCGAAATCGTCGGCGGCGTTGCGGGCGGGCAAGCGCTCGCTCAAATTGCCCTGAAGGATGCGCGCGACGGAGCGGTGAACCACGCGCACGCGGCGCAGCTCACGCCAGCTCAACAGCGCGCCGGCGGCAAGCGCGAGCAGCAGAGCCGGAATCGCGCCGAGCAAGAGCGCCCGGCGCACGATGCGTTGAAGCTGATTCAATTCCGCGACGTCGCGGGCGATGAACACGACCCGTCCGTCGGACAGTTTCGCCGCGGCGGCGCGCACGAGCCGGTCCTCCGCAAGCGTCGCGCCGTGGGCATGGCCGTCGACAGGAAAATCCGGCGGTAACGCGCCGAGGTTCCCGGCGATCGGATGGCCGGTGCCGTCGAACAACGCAGCGTAGGCGATGTGCTGCTCTTGCCGCACTTCGCTCAAGGTCAGATCGCGGATCAACTCGCCCGGTTGCGCGGCCGCAAAGCGCGCAACCTGCCGTTCGACGAACCGGTCAACCGTGCCTGTTTCGCGTGCTGCGGTCTGCCAGTAGACGAACGCGAACAATAGCAGCACGCCCAGCGCAAACACGCCGGCCGACGCGGCGGCGATGTGGAAGCTCGTGGTGCGGAATATTTCTGGTGCGCGCATGTCGTGCCCGCACAGAGTTTATCTCAGCGGTCGGCGGGCGGTCTCGAATCCTCGGTGCCGGACACCAACACGAAGCCGGCTCCGCGCACGCCGCGGATCAGCGGCGTCTCGCCCGGCGCATCGATCTTGCGGCGCAGCTTACCGATATGGACGTCGACCAGATTGGTCTGCGGCAGAAATCGGTAATTCCAGACGTCTTCCAGCATCATATCCCGCGTCACGACCTGATCCGGACGCCGCATCAGGTATTCGAGCAGCTTGAATTCGCGCGGCAGCAAATCGATCACGCGTTCGCCGCGCCGCGCCTTCCGGTCGATCAGGTCCAGCGACAGCGGACCGACGTGCAGCGCCGTGGCGCGGGTTTCGACCGGGCGGCGGAGCAACGCTTCGATCCGTGCGGCCAGCTCGCCGATGGCGAAGGGCTTGGTGAGATAATCGTCGCCCCCGGCCTTCAGGCCGCGGATGCGGTCGTCGACGGCGCTGAGTGCGCTCAGGACCAGCACGGGCGTGCGCACCTGTTCCGCGCGAAGCGTCTCAATGACGGCAAGCCCATCCAGCTCGGGTAGCATACGGTCGACGATGAGCAGGTCGAACTGGCCATGCCGTGCGGCGTCCAGTCCACCGGTCCCCGTCGCCTGGTCCTGGACGGCATAGCCGCGTTCGCCCAACGCGCCGGCGATTTCGGCGCAGGTTTCGGCGTCGTCCTCGATCAGCAGAATCTTGGCGCTCGATGGCATCAATCCCGCTTTCGCAGACCGGATGGCGCCGTACCACTAAATATTGTTTTAAGCGGCCCGGTGTTCATGGCGATGCAACCCTCGACGAAATCGTCCGGTCATGCGAATCATAATGCAAATAGGCGCAAAGGAGGCGACATGAAAGACGTAGACGGCAAGACCGCCTTTATCACGGGCGGCGCCTCGGGCATCGGATTCGGCATGGCTCGGACCTTTCTCAAGGCGGGCATGAAGGTGGTGATGGCGGATGTGCGCCAGGACCATCTCGACGAGGCGGCCGCGGTGCTGAAAGGCTCGAACCTGCCGTACCATTTCATCAAGCTCGACGTCACCGATCGTGAGGCGTTCGCCCGTGCCGCCGACGAAACCGAGCGCGTCTTCGGCAAGATTCATGTCGTCTGCAACAATGCCGGCGTCGGCGGCAACGCGCCGATCGACGAAGCCGCGTACGAGGATTGGGATTGGGTCATGGGCGTCAATCTCGGCGGCGTCGTGAACGGCGTCAAAACCATGGTCCCGCGGATCAAAAAGCACGGCGAGGGCGGCCATATCGTCAATACCTCCTCGATGGCCGGAATTATTCCTCTGACCACGCAAGGCGGCATCTACGCTGCGTCGAAATTCGCGGTGCGCGGCCTGACCGATTCGCTGCGTCTTGCGCTCGGCCAATACAATATCGGGGTCTCGGTTCTGTGCCCGGGCCTGGTCCACACCAACATCATGGACGCCGAGAAGTCGCGGCCGGAGCACCTCAAGACGTCGGCAAAACATCCACCGCGCCATCTCTCGTCCGTATCCTCGGCCAGCGCGGGCATGGACCCGTTAGAGATGGGCGAGCGCATCCTCCGGGCCATCCGTCGCAACGATCCCTATATCCTGACGCACGGCGAGTTCAAAGACGAGGTCGCGGGGCTATTCAACGACATCCTCGCCGCCTTCCCGACCGACGACAACATCGATCCCGGCCGGCTCGAATTCGAGAACCGCCGCCGCGCCATGACGGAGGAGGCGAAGGCACTGGCGAAAAAGGTGGGGTGAGTGGTCAGTTCCCAGTTTTCAGTTATCGGCGATCGGTTTCGGTACGTCTTACTGACGACTGATGACTGACAACTCTTTTCCCGCGGGCTTCCTCTGGGGCGCATCGACCGCGGCGTATCAGATCGAGGGCGCGGTGCGCGAAGACGGGCGCGGGCCGTCGATCTGGGACACATTCAGCCACACGCCGGGCAAGATCGCGAACGGCGACACCGGCGATGTCGCCTGCGACCATTACCATCGCTGGCGCGACGATATCGGGCTGTTGCGCGAGCTCGGCATCGGCGCATACCGCTTCTCAACAGCGTGGCCGCGCATCCAACCAACCGGGCGCGGCGCCCCGAACGAGAAAGGACTCGAATTTTACGACCGGCTGGTCGACGCGCTGCTCGACGCGAACATCCAGCCCTGGCTCTGCCTCTATCACTGGGATTTGCCCCAGGCGCTTGAAGATAAAGGCGGTTGGCGCAACCGCGACACCGCCTACCGGTACCGCGACTACGCCGCCATCGTGGCGCGCCGCCTCGCTGACCGCGTATCGTATTGGGCAACGTTTAACGAGCCCAACATCTTTACCTATCGCGGCCTCGGCCAGGGCGATCACGCGCCGGGCCTACAGAGCCGGGAAGCCGTGTGGCGCGCGATCCACACCGTCAACCTTGCGCATGGTCTCGGTGTCCTGGCGCTCCGCGAGCAACGCGCCGATCTGAAGCTCGGCAACATCTATAATCTCGCACCGCGCGAGCCGGCGACCGACCGCGAACAGGACCGCGTGGCATGCGAGCTGATGGGCGCGATCATGAACGACGCGTTCCCCGATCCCCAGTTTCTCGGCAAATATCCCGAGCCGATCGCGGACGACATCAAGCCCTATGTGCGGGACGGCGATCTCGCCATCATCAAGCAGAAGCTCGACTACTTCGCCTTCAATCATTATTCGCGGTCCCGCATCCGCTGGGATAACGACCATTTGTTCCATGTTGGCTACGCCAAGATCGACGCGCCGGTGACGGCGATGGGTTGGCCGATCACGCCCGACGGGTTGCGCGAAAGCCTGGTCGACGCCAAGGCGCGGTGGAGCGGGGATCTGCCGGTCTACATTCTCGAAAACGGCGCGGCGTTCGACGATGCGGTCGACGCCGAGGGCCGCGTGCGCGACCCGCAGCGTATCGATTTCTTGCGCGGTTATCTCGGGGCCCTGCTCGACGCGGTCGCGGCGGGCGTGCCGGTCAAGGGCTATTTCGTCTGGTCGCTGCTCGACAATTTCGAGTGGGCGCTCGGCTACGATAAGCGCTTCGGGATTGTCTATGTCGATTACACGACGCAGAAGCGCATCCCGAAGGATTCGTATTTCTTCTATCGCGAGCTCGCTCGCGGCGCGCCGCTCGATCGGTAATGCCGCGCGCGTTCGATTACATCGTCGTCGGCGCCGGGTCGGCGGGCGCGGCGTTGGCAAGCCGCCTCAGCGAAGATCGGGACATCCGGGTGTTGCTGCTGGAAGCAGGCGGGCGCGACGCCCATCCCTTCATGGCGATGCCGATCGCGTTTCCGAAGGTCGCGCGCAGCAAGCCCTTCATCTGGGAATGGGAATCGGAGCCTGAGCCAGGTCTGAACGGTCGCCGCCTCCCGATCCGGCGCGGCAGGGTCCTGGGCGGATCGTCCTCAATCAACGCCATGATTTACGCGCGCGGCAACCGCCTCGACTACGATCTCTGGCGCCAGAAGGGCCTGACCGGGTGGGGTTATGCCGACGTGCTGCCGTACTTCCGGCGGCTTGAGGATTCGTGGCGCGGTGGTGGCCTCTATCATGGCACCGGTGGCCCGGTTCAGGTGTCGCCGGTCGAAGACAAGGATATGCTGTTCGAGGCGTTGGCGGCTTCGGCGGTGAATGCCGGTTGCACTCTGACCAGCGATCCGCACGGCGACACGCAGGAAGGCGTGGCACGGCTCGAGCACACGATCGGCAACGGCGCTCGCGTCAGCACGGCGGTCGCTTACCTACGTCCGGCGCAGTCCCGGCCGAACCTTACGATTGTGACGCGTGCCACCATCACCCGGATCGTCATCGAGCACGGCCGCGCGGTCGGCGTCGATTATCTGCTGGGCCGCGACCGCGCGACGGTACGGGCCGAGCGCGAGGTGCTGCTGTGCGCCGGCAGTTTCAACTCGCCGCAAATCCTGTTGCTCTCCGGCATCGGTCCGGCGGATGAGCTGAAACCGCTCGGGATCGAACCCGTGCACGATCTGCCCGGT
>JASHUX010000245.1 GCA_030039775.1 Alphaproteobacteria bacterium
GCCGCCTTTTCCGCGAACAGCGGCCAGTTCGAGGCGGGGTCGACCACCACGGCCTCGACCTTCTTGCCCAGGAGGCCGCCTTTGTTGTTGAGCTGGTCCACCATCATAAGAATTGTGTCTTTGAGCGTGGTTTCGCTGATCGCCATCGTTCCCGACAGCGAATGGAGGACGCCGATCTTGATCGTGTCGTCCGCCTGCGCTGGCGTCCACGCCGCCATCGCGAGCGCGCCCGCCATCGCGACCGCGCTCAGTTTCTCCCGAATTTTCATGTGCCCTCTCTTGTGTCTCAGCGGCGCATCGCGCCTCCTGGCCGGACGGCAGCAAAATCTGGGCCAGGATTTTTGACCGCGCGGTCAGACCATGGAAAGCCGGCAGGCTGATGGGCAATCAAGAGGTGGATAATCGCCTATTAAAGGGGCATGTATGCATCTGCCTATTTTGAGGGCATGCACCGCCCGAACTTTAGGCCATTCGCTGCCCCGACCCCATCAAGACCGGGACGGCGACGTAATCTTCCGGTATCCTCGCCTCGAATACCGGGCCAACTGCCAAACATCAGCCCCCCTTCGCGCGGAGATCGCCTTGCAGTTCAGCTTCTTTTCGTCGACGTCCTATATGGGCCCGGCCCCTGGCATGGCTGTATGGCCGATGCCCCCACGTCTTTGCGACCGGTCGATCGCCGCCGCCAGCATCGAGCGCGGCCTTGCCGTTTGCGCGCGCGCCGATGCCCTCGGCTACGACTGGGTGAGCCTGTCGGAGCATCACTACGGTATTTTAACGCTGACACCGAGCACGACGGTCATGGCCGCGGCCGTCAGCCAAGTGGTCAAACGTGCCAAGATCGCGGTGCTGGGTCCGCTTCTTTCGGTCGGCAATCCTGTCCGCACCGCGGAAGAATTGGCGCTACTCGATCATCTGACTGACGGTCGACTGATCGTGCTGTTCCTACAAGGCACGCCGAACGAGACGCTCGCGTACGAGGCACTAGACGGAGACTCTCGGGCGATCACCCAGGAAGGCATCGAGCTCGTCCTTAAAGCCTGGACGGACGGACAGCCTTTCGCCTGGAGGGGCCGCCATTTCGATTTTCCGCATGTCGGCGTTTGGCCGCGGCCTCGCCAAGAGCCGCATCCGTTCGTGTTCGGCTCCGGCAATCACGAGGATTCGGCCCGATTTGCCGGCCGCCATGGTCTCGGCTTGGCGATGTCGTTCCTGCCGCTGGCGTCGGCGGCGCAACGCATCGCGATTTATCGCGCCGAGGCCGACAAGGCCGGATGGAAACCGGAGGCCAAGCACATCCTTTATCGCGGCATCGGTCATCTTGCCGAGACGGACGGTAAAGCCGAACAGGAAATCGCCGAGGCCACCGAGGCTCGCATCGCCGCGGCCCGCACGATCGAGAGCGAACAAAACTGCGCCCCGCCGCCCGGCGCGCCAGTGGTTGAGCGCGCACCCGTGTTCCAGCCCTTGTTCAAGGGCTCGGCCCGTCGCGTGAGCGAAATCGCGCGCGGTTTCCATGAAGCCGGGGTTGGCACGCTCGACATCGCGTTCCATTGGGGGCCGACATCGTACGAGCAGCAACTCCGCTCGATGACGATGTTCGCGGAACAAGTCATGCCAGCGGGTCACGCGTGGTGACAGATACCGCTTCGAAGCCCAATCGGTTAGGGCGGATAGTCCGCAAGCTCAAGCAAGATGCGGCCGAGTTCAGTATTGCCCATCCGTTTTGCTTGGGCGCGCAATTGCGCCGCGTCGATGAACCCTTTTCGGTATGCCACCTCTTCCGGACAGCCCACCAGCATGCCCTGGCGGGCTTGAATGGTTTGGACAAAGTTCGCCGCCTGCAACAGGCTTTCGGGTAGACCAGCGTCGAGCCAGGCACAACCGCGTGCAAGCCGTTCGACGTGCAAGTCGCCCTCGTCGAGATAGAACCGATTGACCTCGGTAATCTCCAACTCGCCACGGGGTGAAGGTTTTAGCCGACGAGCAAACTCCGTCACACGCGAGTCGTAAAAGTAAAGGCCTGTAACCGCCCAATGGGACTGCGGCGCATGGGGCTTCTCGACAATGCCGACCGCGCGGCCGTCGGCATCGAATTCGACGACGCCGTAACGTTCGGGATCGCGAACTTGGTACGCGAATACAGTGGCGCCGCGAGCCCGCTGCTGTGCGTTCAGCAAGAGATCGGAAAGATGTCCGCCAAAGATCAGGTTGTCGCCGAGCACAAGGGCGCATGGTCCATTCGCGATCCAGGCCTCGCCAATGATAAATGCTTGCGCCAGACCTTCCGGCTTCGGCTGTTCAGCATAGGAAAATTGCACGCCCCACTGTTCTCCGCCGCCCAGGACGCGGCGATACAGCGGCAAGTCCTCTGGCGTCGAAATGACAAGAAGGTCGCGGATGCCGGCGAGCATCAAGAGGCTTAGCGGATAGTAGATCATCGGCTTGTCGTAGATCGGCAGCAGCTGCTTCGACAAACCGAACGTAGCCGGATAAAGCCGCGATCCCGACCCGCCGGCGAGAACAATGCCTTTCATGAGGCGGAGGCGAGCCCCAGCCGTTCGCCGGGATAGCGCTGGGCGCGAATTTCTTGCCACCACGATCGATGTCGCAAATACCACCCGACAGTCTTGCGAATGCCGCGTTCGAACGTATGCGACGCGCGCCACGTCAAAGCGGTTTCAGCCGCGGATGGATCGATCTCGTAGCGAAAGTCATGGCCGGGCCGATCGGCCACGAAACGAATGAGGCGCTCGCGCGGACCCGCGGGATCGGGTCTCAATTCATCGAGGATCGCGCAAATCGCCCTGACGACATCGATATTGCGTCGCGGTTGCCGCGCTCCAATGCAGTACGTAGCCCCCGGCTTGCCGCGTTCCACGATTCGCACCAACGCCTCGGCGTGGTCTTCGACATAGATCCAATCGCGCCGATTCGAGCCGTCGCCGTAGACGGGCAATTCTTTGCCTTCCAGCGCATTGAGCGTGACGAGCGGGATCAATTTCTCCGGAAACTGCCACGGACCATAATTGTTGGCGGTGTTGCTTACCAATATCGGCAACCCGTACGTATGATGCCAGGCGCGCACCAGATGGTCCGATGCCGCCTTGCTGGCGGCATACGGGCTACGCGGGTCGTACGCGGTTGTTTCGTTGAAAGGCGAAGCTTCGGACGTCAGTTGGCCGAACACTTCATCTGTCGAGATATGGTGAAACCGGAACTGCGCTTTCGCCGATTCGCCGAGGCGGCCCCAGTAATTGCGCGCTGCTTCGAGTAGCACATAGGTCCCGACGATGTTGGTTTCGATGAACGGCGCGGGGCCGTCGATCGCCCGGTCGACATGTGTTTCAGCGGCAAGATTCATGACGGCATCCGGTCGATGCTCGGTAAAGACCGCCGTCATCGCAGAGTTATCGGAAATATCGGCGCGTATTAGCACATGGCGATCGTTCGCCGACGCCTCCTCCAACGCAGCCTCGGACGCTGCATAGGTCATTTTATCGACATTGACGATATCGTGATTGGTCGCGCGGAGAATGTGCCGACAGACGGCGGACCCAATAAACCCGCACCCGCCGGTCAGCAAAATCTTCATGCGAACAAAGTCCCTACCATGCTCTCGGAACGATACAATGCGTGCAAGGCGCCATCAAGGCGCGGCAATCGAATCGCACCATGGGCGGCTGGCAATTTTGGATCGATCGCGGTGGCACCTTCACCGACATTGTCGCGCGTCGGCCCGACGACTCGGTGATAACGCATAAATTGCTGTCCGAAAATCCGGAGCGCTATCGTGACCCCGCGATTGCGGGGATACGCGAATTGCTCGGCGTGACGCCCGATGCAGCGATCCCAGTCGATCGAATCGCTGCCGTCAAAATGGGTACGACCGTTGCGACCAATGCGCTGCTGGAACGCAAGGGCGAGCGCACGCTGCTGATCGTGACCAAAGGCTTTCGCGACGCCCTGCGAATCGGCTACCAGAATCGGCCGAAGATTTTCGCACGGCAGATCGTGTTACCGGAAATGCTCTATGAGCGTGTCATCGAGGTCGACGAGCGAGTCACCGCGCAGGGGCAAATCTTGCGCTCGCTGAATCTGGATCAAGTTCGTGCCGATGTTGAGCCGGCCCTTCGTGACGGGATTCGCAGCGCTGCGATTCTTTTTATGCACGCTTACGCCTATCCCGAACACGAGCGCCGCGTGGCGGCCCTCATTCAGCCTCTCGGCTTCACCCGAGTATCGGCAAGCCATCACGTCAGTGCGCTGATCAAACTGGTCGGACGCGGCGATACCTGCGTCGCAGACGCTTACCTGTCGCCAATCCTGGCACGCTATGTCGGCGAAATAGTGCGCGAGCTTCCGGGCGTGCCGATCTATTTCATGCAATCGAATGGCGGTTTGGTCGGCGCGCACCGCTTCCACGGCAAGGACGCCGTCTTGTCCGGTCCGGCCGGCGGTTTAGTGGGGGCCGCGATCAGCGCTCAGGGAGCGCGCTTCGAGCGCATCATCGCCTTCGATATGGGCGGCACGTCAACGGATGTGTCGCATTATGCGGGCGAATACGAACGCGGGCTCGAGACTCAAGTCGGTGGGGTGCGGCTGCGCGCGCCGATGCTGCGCATCAACACTGTGGCGGCTGGCGGTGGCTCGGTCTGTTATTTCGATGGCGGACGCCTGCGAGTTGGTCCGCAATCGGCCGGCGCCAATCCAGGGCCGGCCTGTTATCGCCGTGGCGGTCCGTTGACCATTACCGACGCGAATTTATTGCTTGGGAAAATCCAACCCCAAATCTTCCCCCATGTGTTTGGTCCTGACGGCAATCAATCCATTGATCCCGATAGCGTCGTCGCCAAGTTTGCGGCGCTGGCCTCTGAAATAGATACCGCGACCGGACGGCGTCTCGCGGCACGAGATCTCGCCGAAGGTTTTATCAAGATCGCCGTCGAAAATATGGCCAATGCCATCAAACAAATTTCAATTCAGCGCGGCCACGATGTTACGAGCTACGCCCTCTGTTGCTTCGGCGGGGCGGCGGGACAACACGCCTGCTTGGTCGCCGACGCGCTTGGCATGAAGCGGATATTGCTTCACCCGATGGCGGGGGTCTTGTCGGCCTACGGTATCGGGCATGCCGATTTGCGCGCATTGCGTGAGCAGACGATCGAAGCTCGACTGAACGAATCACTCCTGCCGCGTCTCAAACGCGCATTCGGCGAATTGAGCCATGTTACGGTAGCGGAGATCGAGGCCCAGGGGATCGCGAGCGACAACATTGTGGTACGGCGGTCGCTTCATATCAAGTACGAGGGTACGGACTCTGCGTTGAGCGTGCCCTACAGCGATCTTGGTGCGATTGAATCATCATTCGCGGCCGCACACCGCCAACGATACGGCTTCATTTCCGACGGGAAGCCGTTGATCGTCGAGGCAATCTCTGTTGAAGCTGTCGGCGGCGGCGATCCCGTCGAGGAATCCGGTCCCACGTTTTCTCGGGCAGACACCTCTCAGCTCGCCACGGTTTCGATGTTCAGCGGCGGCCGCGAATATTTCGCACCGCTTCATACGCGGGAGGCCTTGACGCCAGACGACGAGCTCGTCGGGCCTGCCATCGTTCGGGAAGCGAATGCGACAACCGTCATAGAGCCGGGTTGGCGCGGCCGCATCGACGAGCGGCACAATCTGATTTTGGAGCGTGTCGAGCCGCTGCCGAAGCGCGTCGCCGTCGGAACCGATGCCGACCCGGTGATGCTGGAGATTTTCAATAATCTCTTTATGGCGATCGCCGAACAGATGGGGGTCGCGCTGCAAAACACGGCCTACTCGGTCAACATTAAGGAACGGCTGGATTTTTCGTGCGCGTTGTTCGATCGCATGGGCGCGCTGATCGCCAACGCCCCCCATATGCCCGTTCACCTCGGCTCGATGGGCGAAAGCGTGGAAACCGTCATTCGCTCGCGACGGGATACGATGAACCCCGGCGACGTCTATATGCTGAACGCGCCCTATAACGGGGGAACGCATCTGCCGGATGTCACCGTCATCATGCCGGTGTTTAACGAGGACAGCACGCGCCTCCTCTTCTTTGTCGCGGCGCGCGGGCATCAGGCGGATATCGGTGGTATCACCCCCGGGTCAATGCCGCCGTTCAGCCGGACCGTTGAGGAGGAAGGCATCCTT
>JASHUX010000246.1 GCA_030039775.1 Alphaproteobacteria bacterium
GAATGCCGCGAACAGCACGAAGGTCTCCCCCTCGACGAAGGTCCAGGCGAAGGTCGCGAGGTAAGGCCAGATGCCGTGGCCGGAGAGGAGATGGTCCATCGCCCGATTCGCGCCGTTTAGCGCCGCACGATGCGGGTTTGGCGCCGCAATGCCGTCGTGTATGCTCCTGCCCGTCGCACCGATAACCCCCGAAGATCAGTCATGAGCCAGCTCCCCCTCGCCCGCTTCAAAGTCATCGACCTCACCCGCGTGCGCGCCGGCCCGACCTGCGCGCGCCAGCTCGCCGATTGGGGCGCCGATGTCATCAAGGTCGAGAGCGTGGGCGGCGACGACGGGCTGGGCGGCGGACGGGAATCGCCCGACTTTCAAAATCTGCACCGCAATAAGCGCAGTATCGCGATCAATCTGAAATCGCCGAAGGGAATCGAAATCCTGAAGCGCCTGGTGAGAGACGCGGACGTGCTGGTGGAAAACTACCGGCCCGATGTGAAACATCGGTTAGGGATCGATTACGATTCGATGAAAGCGGTCAATCCGCGCCTCGTTTACGCCAGTATTTCGGGCTTCGGCGAGACCGGCCCCTACCGCGACCGGCCCGGCTTCGACCAAATCGCGCAGGGCATGGGCGGCCTGATGTGGATCACCGGCCTGCCGGGTCAAGGCCCGGTGCGAGTCGGCATCCCGGTCGCCGACTTGACCGCCGGCATTTTCGCCGCGATGGGCGTGCTGGTGGCGCTATTGGAGCGCGAGGAGTCGGGCGAGGGCCAATGGGTGCAGTCCTCGCTCCTGGCGGCGCAGATCGCGATGCTCGACTTCCAGGCGGCGCGCTGGCTCATCGGCCATGAAGTGCCGCCGCAGGCCGGCAATAATCATCCGACCGGGATTCCGACCGGTGTGTTCAAGACCAAGGACGGCGCCATCAACATCGCCAGCGCCGGCCAGGCGATCTACGCGCGCCTGTGCGACGCGCTGGCGGCGCCGCAACTCCTCACCGATCCGCGCTTCGCCAAAGCGGCAGACCGGCTCAAGAACCGCGAGGCCATGAACGCCGCGATCGAGGCGATCACGGTGACGAAGACATCGGCCGAATGGATCGAACTCCTGAACGAGGCCGGCGTGCCCTCCGGCCCGATCTACAAAATGAACGAAGTGTTCGCCGATCCGCAGGTGAAGCATCTGAAGATGGCGCGTCCCGTCGTGTCGAAAAAGCGCGGGCCCATGGAAGTCGTCGGGCAGGCGGTGAGCCTCTCCCGCACGCCGTGGGAAGTGCGCCGGGCGACGCCGGAGCACGGCGAGCACACCGACGAAGTCCTGCGCGAGGCGGGCTACGGCGCCGACGAGATCGCCGCATTCCACCGCGAAGAAGTCGTTTCGTAATTCAGGAGCTTGCGATGATTAAATCCCCTACGGAAAAACTGATCGCCGAAAAAGACGGCGCGATCGGCTGGCTGACGTTCAACAATCCGGCGCGGCGCAACGCCTTGTCGATCGATATGTGGGAAGGCATTCCCGTCGTCATCCGCCAGTTCGAAGCCGACGACGACATCCGCGTCATCGTGCTGCGCGGCACGGTCGAGGCCAAGGCCTTCATCTCCGGCGCCGACATTTCCGAGTTCGAGAAGCGCCGTGCCAGCAATCGGGACGCCGCCGGCTACAACGAGACCTCGGCCAGCGCCTTCGGCTCGGTCGAGCATTGCAAGAAGCCGACGATTGCGATGATTCAGGGCTATTGCCTCGGCGGCGGCCTCGCCTTCGCCAATATGTGCGACATGCGGCTCGCGTCGGAGAATTCGCGTTTCTCGATCCCGGCGGCGAAGCTCGGCCTCGGCTATGGCTGGACCGGCGTCAAGAAACTGGTCGATCTGATCGGCCCGTCTTTCGCGAAGGAGATTTTCCTCACCGCGCGGCAATTCAACGCCGCCGAGGCGCTGGCGATGGGCCTCATCAACCGCGTGCTCCCCGACGCCGAGCTCGAACCCTACACCCGCTCCTATTGCGCGATGATCGCGGAGAACGCGCCTTTGACCATCGCCGCGATCCGCGAGGCTGCGAACGAATTGGGCCGGCCCGACGGCCGGATCGACACCAAGAAGCTCGACGCGATGGTGGCGGCCTGCTTCGACAGCGCCGACTACAAGGAAGGCCGCAACGCCTTTCTCGAAAAGCGCAAGCCGCAATTCAAGGGGCGGTAGGGCCGAAAACGCATCGGGCGGATGTTGTCATCCGCTCGATGCCATTACGCCAATGATAACGCGATGATTTTAGTCGCCGACGCAGTCCGCGACCACGACTTTGCAGTTGTCGTTGCCGCAGCCTTCCATCACCTTCGCCTTGGCGACGTCCTTGCTCGGCCCGGTGCCGATGCCGGCGTGCTTGCGCGACGAGGCATAGGCGCCGCAATGCTCGTAGGTCAGCACCACCTGGCAATTCTTGTTGCCGTTCTTGGTGCAGTTCTTCATCGCCATGTCTTGGGCTTCCTTGGCGCTGTCGCCTTCGCCCGTTCCCCAGCCGGCGTCGCCGCCGGAGGTGCCGGTGTCGTCATCGACCGCGATCGCATCGACCGACGCGGCGTAGACATGCTTAACCGGACCGAACGCCAGTACCGCGGCCACCGACAGGAGGCCGACCATCAAAATACGCTTCATTTTCCGAAATCCCCCGGGTTTGAGAAAGCGCGACTCCTAGAGAGCGTCGGTGTCCCGTGCAAGGGGATTAGCGTTACTTCTACATACTGTAGTGGCAGCGGCGCTTATTCCGCCGCGGCGGCCTTGGCCGAGATCGGGCAGGTCACGCCGGTGCCGGCGAGGCCGCAATAGCCGTCGGGGTTTTTGCCGAGATATTGCTGATGATAGTCCTCGGCGTAATAGAACGGCGGCGCGTCGGCGATCTCGGTGCTGATCGCGTCGCGGAACCCGTTATCGGCGAGTGCTTTGGCATACATGTCGCGCGACTTTTCCGCCGCCGCCTTTTGCGCCGGCGTGGTGGCGTAGATCGCGGAGCGGTATTGCGTGCCGACATCGTTGCCCTGGCGCATGCCTTGGGTCGGGTCGTGCGCCTCCCAGAAAATCTTGAGGAGCGCGTCGTAGCTCACTTGCTTCGGGTCGAACACCACCAGCACGACTTCGGCGTGGCCGGTCATGCCGGAGCAGACTTCCTCATAGGTGGGGTTGGGCGTGAAGCCGCCGGCATAGCCGACCGCGGTGGTGTAGACGCCCGGCGTCTCCCAGAACAGCCGCTCGGCGCCCCAAAAGCAGCCCATCCCGAAAATCGCCATCTCGAGCCCGGCCGGGAACGGCGGCTTCAGGATATGGCCGTTGACGAAATGGCGGTTGCCGAGCGGCATCTGCATCGAACGCCCCGGCAGCGCCTGGTCCGGCGTCGGCAGGTCCCGCTTCTTGCGCAGCATCCACATCAGCCACCTCCTGGTGCTTCCAATGTAAGGAGTGCCGCCGGGTCACGCTACCCTCTCCTCGTTGAGGAGAGGGTAGCTCACTGCGGAGCAGTGAGCGGGTGAGGTGGTGACGGTGGTAAAATGTCGACCACCTCACCCTCCCGCGCTTTCAGCGCGGGCCCCTCCCTCTCCGCAAAGCGGAGAGGGACTAAATGAGCCGGGCGGGGTAAGACATGCACCATGAACGTCATGGAAATGCGCGACGCTTGGGGGATCGACCATATCGTCCCCGGCTCGCGGCCCGATCCCGGCCCGCCCGGCCCGCGGGAGGTGTTGATCCGCTTCGAGGCGGCGTCCCTCAATTACCGCGACCTGGTGATGGCGGAGCATGGCTATGGCCGCATGGGCAGCCTGCCGTTCATCCCGTTGTCGGACGGCGCCGGCCGCGTCGTCGCGGTCGGGCCCGGCGTGACGCGCTGCGCGTTGGACGATCTTGTTTGCCCGATCTTCCTCCAGGGCTGGATCAGCGGCGCGCTGCGGGAGAGCTATCGCGGCACCACGATGGGCGGCGACATCGACGGCACGGTGCGCGATCTCGGTCTTTTTCCCGAGGCGGCGCTGGTGAAGGCGCCAAAAGGCTGGACCGCGCTTCAAGCGGCGTCGTTGCCCTGCGCCGCCGTCACGGCGTGGAACGCGGTGATGACGAACGGCACCAAGCCCGGCGACGTGGTGGTGACCCAAGGCACCGGCGGCGTGTCGCTGTTCGCGCTGCAATTCGCCAAGCTCGCCGGGGCCACCGTCATCGTCACCTCGTCGAGCGACGCCAAGCTCGATCGCGCCACGGCGATGGGCGCCGATCTCGGCATCAACTACACGGCCCAGCCCGAATGGGCGCGGATGGTGCGCGATCGGGCCGGGCGCGGCGCCGATCTGGTCATCGATGTCGGCGGCGCCGCGACGCTCGACCAGGCGGTGCGCGCGACACGGGCGAGCGGCACGGTCGCGCTTATCGGCGTCATCGGCGGCGGCACCGCGCCGTTGGAGCTGGGCCGCGTCGTGACGCAAGCGATCCGCCTTGTCGCCGCCACCTGCGGCAGCCGCGAAATGTTCGAAGACATGGTGCGTGCCATCGACGCGCACGGCATCAAGCCACCGATCGACGACCAGGTCTACGCCTATGCCGAGGTTGCCGATGCGCTCAGCGCGCTCAAGCGCGGCGCGCATTTCGGCAAGATCTGTTTGGAGAACCGGGTGTGATGTCAGGCTTACCTTCAATCGTCATTCCCGCGAAAGCGGCAATCCAGGGACGCAGGCACGTCGTCGACCCTGGATCCCTGCTTTCGCAAGGACGACGAAGCAGGGGGATCGAGCCATGACGGCGCTGCGCGATTGGCTCAAGGCGAATAAATTGGAAGCCGTGGCCGACGCGCTCGAAGCCGCCGACATCGATCTCGATATTTTGCCCGAGCTGAGCGAGGCGGATCTCGCCGAGCTTGGCCTGTCGCTCGGCAACCGCCGCCGCTTGTTGAAAGTCATCGCCGAGGTCGGCACGGCACCACCGGAAACGGCGGCGGCCGCCGCGCCCGAAGGCGCGGCTGACGCCGAGCGCCGCCAGGTGACGGTGATGTTTTGCGACCTGGTCGGGTCGACGGCGCTATCGGGCGCCATCGACCCCGAGCATTTGGGCGACCTGATCCGGCGTTATCAGAACGCGGCCGGCGGCGCCATTGGCCGCTATGGCGGCTTCGTCGCCAAGTTCATGGGCGACGGCATCCTGGCGTATTTCGGCTTTCCGCAAGCGTTCGAGGACGCGGCGGAGCGCGCGGTGCGCGCAGCGCTCGCGATCGTCAGCGACGTCGGCGGCATAGCGCGGCCCGATGGCGCCAAGCTTCAGACCCGCGTCGGCATCGCCACCGGCCTGGTCGTGGTCGGCGAGTTGATCGGCCAGGGCGCGTCGCAGGAACGCACTATCGTCGGCGAGACGCCGAATCTCGCGGCGCGGCTTCAAGCGCTGGCGGTGCCCGACCAGATCGTGGTCGCCGAGGCGACGCAGCAATTGCTCGGCGGCTTGTTCGAGCTGGGTGCCACCGGTCCGCACGCGCTCAAGGGCATCGCCGTGCCGGTCATGGCGTGGCAGGTCGTCGGGGAGGCGTCGGTCGAAAGCCGTTTCGCCGCCATCCGCCACGCCGATCTGCCGATGATCGGCCGCGCGCATGAGATGGGGATGCTGCTGGAGCGCTGGCGTCTCGCCGTTGCGGGCGAGGGCCAGATCGTCACCGTCAGCGGCGAGGCCGGCATCGGCAAGTCGCGCATCGCCCAGTCCTTGCAGGAACGGATCGCGGACCGGCACACGCGCATCCAATTGCAATGCTCGCCCTATCACAGCGACAGCGCGCTCTATCCCGTGATCCAGCATCTGGCGCGCGCTGCGCGCTTTGCGCCCGACGACACGGCGGAGGCGAAGCTGGCGAAGCTCGCGGCGTTGTTCCCCGCCGACCGCCTGCCGCTCGCGGCGGAGCTGTTGTCGTTGCCGGTGGCGCCGTCGTCAATGAGCCCGGCGCAGCGCAAGGCCGCGACCATCGCCATGCTCAACGATGCGTTACTTCGTCTGGCCGAGGCGGAGCCGCTGTTGCTCGTGCTGGAAGACGCGCATTGGATCGACGCCACCACGCTTGAGCTGATGACGCGGCTTGCCGACAGTATCGGCGTGGCGCGGCTGTTGATCGTGGTCACCGCGCGGCCGGAATTCGCGCCGCCGTGGCAGGCGCGGGCGCACGCGACGCTGCTGACGCTGAACCGGCTGGGCCGCGCCGAATGCACCGCGCTGGTCGCGGGCGTCGCGCAGGCGCACGGCCTCACCGCCGAGACCGTGGCGGCGATCGTCGCCAAGACCGACGGCGTGCCGCTGTTCGCCGAGGAATTGACGCGGAGCGTGCTCGAACAGGCGGGGCAGGACGGCGCGGCGGTGCCGGCGACCTTGAAGGACTCGCTGATGGCGCGGCTCGACCGGCTGGGCGAGGCGCGCGAGGTGGCGCAGATCGCCTCCGTGATCGGCCGGCAATTCGCGTTCGACTTGCTCGACGCGGTGGCGCCGAAACGTGACGTGCTCGAAGCGTCGCTGGCGAAGCTCGTCACCGCCGGTATCGTTTTCCCCGAGGGCCGCGGCGTCGAACGCGGCTTCACCTTCAAGCACGCGTTGGTGCGCGACGCCGCCTATGAAAGCCTGCTCCTCGCGCGGCGGCGGGAATGGCACGAGCGTGTCGCCCGCGCCCTCGAGGAGCGGTTCCCGCAAACCGCCGCCAACGAGCCCGAATTGCTGGCCTATCATTTCGGCGAGGCCGGGCTTGCCGCCGACGCGTGCGGCTATCGCCTGAAAGCCGGCGACCGCGCCGTCACGCGCTCCGCCATGAGCGAAGCGGTGGCGAACTTCACTGCAGGCCTGAAGGCGGCCGAGGGGCTCGCCGATCCGGCGCGGCAGCGCTGGCGGCTCGATTTGTTGCTCAAGCTCGGACCGCCGTTGATGGCCACACGCGGCATGCAAGGCGGCGAAGTGGCCGACCTCTATACCCGTGCCGCCG
>JASHUX010000034.1 GCA_030039775.1 Alphaproteobacteria bacterium
CACCACAGGCGACGGATTGATCTCGGCGCTCCAAGTGCTGGCGGCGCTTGTACAACGCGGCGAACCGGCGAGCCGCGTCTGCCGTCAATTCGCGCCCGTGCCGCAGCTCTTGCGCAACGTGAAGCACGGCGGCGGCAACCCGCACGAGACGGCAACGGTCAAGGCTGCGATCGCCGCCGGCGAGCGGCGTCTGGCCAATGGCGGCCGGCTGTTGGTGCGGCCGTCGGGCACCGAACCGGTGATTCGAATCATGGCCGAAGGCGACGACATGGCGTTGGTCGAGGATGTCGTCGGCGCGGTCGAGGCGGCGTTGCGAAAGGCGAGTGGCGGGGCGCCAAGCCAGGCCGCCGAATGAAGGGCCGCGTCCTGGTCGTCGCCGGCTCCGATTCGAGCGGCGGCGCGGGCATCGAAGCCGACATCAAGACCGCGACGGCGCTCGACGCCTATACCGCAACCGCGATCACGGCGCTGACGGTTCAGAACACGCAAGGCATATCGCGCGTGATGCCGGTGCCGGCGGATTTCGTCGCGCAGGCGATGGCGGCGGTGCTGGACGACATTGGGGCTGACGCGATCAAGACCGGGATGCTGGTGGACGCCGCGACTGTCGCCGCCGTTGCCGATACGCTCGATCAACGCGCACCGAATGTGCCGCTGATCGTCGACCCGGTGATGGTGTCGTCGAGCGGCACGCGGCTCTTGAGCGGGGATGCGATCGATACGCTGAGACGGCGCCTGATCGCGCGCGCGGCGGTAGTGACGCCGAACATTCCCGAAGCGGAGATTTTGCTTGGACGCACCATTACCGACGTTGCCGTCGCCGCGACGGCGTTGCTTGAATTGGGACCGCGCGTCGTCGTCATCACCGGCGGGCACGGGGCGGGGCCGACCGTCCGTGACGTCATTGCCGATCAGGCCGGCGTCGTCGCGCTTGAGGCGCCGAAAATCGACACTACCTCTACCCACGGCACCGGCTGCACGTTTGCGAGCGCGGTGGCGGCCGGTATGGCGCAAGAGCTGGAGGCGCGAGCCGCCATCGCGCGGGCGCATCGCTTCGTCCAGCAGGCGCTCCGCACCGCGCCCGGCTTCGGGCACGGGCACGGGCCGCTCAACCACGCACATCCGATCGAGGATCGCTAAGCTGTGAGAATCCCCCTTTATCAGGTCGATGCCTTCACGTCGCATCCGTTCGCCGGCAATGCCGCCGCGGTCTGTCCCTTGGAGGAATGGCTCGACGACGCGATGCTGCAAGCGATCGCCAACGAGAATAACCTTTCCGAAACCTCGTTCTACGTGCCCGAGGAACAGGGGTTCCACCTTCGCTGGTTCACGCCGATGATGGAGATCGACCTTGCCGGTCATCCGACCCTAGCGACGGCCTGGGTGATTTTTCATCGCTTCGATTGGCCGCTCGACGCGATCGATTTTCGCACGAAGTCCGGGAAGCTTACGGTTTCGCACGACGGCGGGCGTCTGGCGATGGATTTTCCGTCGCGCCCGCCGTCGCCGATCCCGAGCATTGACGCGGTCGCGGCGGCGCTGGGCGCTCGACCGGTGGAAGTCCTTGCTGCGCGGGACGCGCTAGCGGTATTCGATAATGAGGCCGACGTGCTGGCGCTGCGTCCCGACATGAACCGGATCGCGGCCTTGGATCAGTTCGCACTCATCGCCACCGCGCCCGGCAAAAACGGCACCGACTTCGTGTCGCGGTTCTTCGCGCCGAAGGCGGGCGTGCCGGAAGATCCCGTCACCGGGTCGGCGCAAACGGAACTGATTCCGTATTGGGCGGAACGGCTCGGCAAGAACAAGCTGTTCGCGCGTCAGGTGTCGAAACGAGGTGGCGAGCTGTGGTGCGAGCTGCGCGGCGACCGCGTCACGATCGCGGGTCATTGCGCTCCCGTGCTCGAGGGCACGATCGCGCTGTAGCGGTTATTCCGCCGCCATCCGGCGCATCGCGTAATATTCTTCGAGGCGCGGCATCACGTCCTTGGCGAACAAGGTGAGGCTGTCGACCGTGTCCTCGTGGCTCATCGTGCCAGCGTGCGCCATCATCTGCAGCACGCCGAAGCCGCCGATCGTCTCGTAGAATTCGACAATCTGACGATAGACCTGGTCGGGGGTGCCGGCGAACAGCAGACCGCCGCGGATCGCATCGGGGACCTTGGCGTCGACGAAGCCCGAAATGCGATTGCCGTCCTTGTCGAACAGGCCGAGCTCGGAGAAGCCGGCGCGGCCGGTGCGGATAAATTGGCTCGCGAGGACCTGCGGCGCGATATACCCCGGCGGACTGCGGAATTGTTCGGCCACGATGGCGTTGGTACGCAGATAGGCCATCACGTCGTTGCCGCGGCGCTGCCCTTCTTCCTCGGTGTGGCCGCACGCCATGAAACAGCAATAGCAGAAGCGGTCGAGCGGCACCGGCTCGGGCCGGCCACTCGCGCGCCAAATGCGGCGATATTCGTCGAAGATCTTCTTGGCGCCGTAGCCGGTCATCACCGTGCCGAGCACATAGCCACGCTCCGCCACCGGGCGCACGCTGCCGACGGAATTGACGCTGACCCACACCGGCGGATGCGGCTGCTGCCACGGCCGAGGCCAAATATTGACCGAGCGGTAGTGGAGATTCTCGCTCTCCCATGAGAACGGCCCGTCATGCGAAG
>JASHUX010000035.1 GCA_030039775.1 Alphaproteobacteria bacterium
GATCTCCGGCGGCGTCTGCAACGGATTGGCCTGGATGTAGTTGGCCGAATCGCCGAGGGCGTTCGGCAGATAGAAAATAAAGATGGCGTAGATCACCAGAAACACGCCGAGGCCGAACATGTCCTTGATCGTGTAATAGGGGTGGAACGGAATTTGGTCCTGCGGCCCCTTTACCGCGATGCCGAGGGGATTGTTGGAGCCGTGTTGGCGCAACGCCATCAAATGCAGTCCGACGACGCCGACGATCACGAACGGCAACAAGTAATGGAGCGAGAAGAAGCGGTTCAGCGTCGGGTTGCCGACGGCAAACCCGCCGAGGATCCAGGTGTGGATCGGATTGCCGATGACCGGTATCGCGGTGAAGAGGTTGGTGATGACGGTGGCGCCCCAATAGCTCATCTGGCCCCACGGCAGCACGTAGCCGAAGAACGCGGTCGCCATCATCAGCAACAGGATCAAGACGCCAAGCATCCACAACAGCTCGCGCGGCTCTTTGTAGGAGCCGTAATAATAACCGCGGAAAATGTGGATATAGACGACGATGAAAAAGAACGACGCGCCGTTCATATGAATGTACCGCAACAGCCAGCCGTAATTCACGTCGCGAGTCAGTCGTTCAACGGAATCGAACGCCAGATTGACGTTCGGCGTGTAATACATCGCCAGAAAGATGCCGGTCACGATCATGATCACCAGCATGATCCCGGCGAGCGAGCCGAAGTTCCACCAGTAGTTCAGATTGCGCGGCTCGGGGTAATCGATCGCCGCGTCCTGGAACATCGAGAACAGCGGCAGGCGCCGATCGATCCACAGGACGAGACGGTTGTTCGAGCGAACCGTGGAAGGCTGATGTGCCATGGCCGTCTATCCTAGATTTGCACGACCGAATTGAGATCGTAATCGCCGCCATCCGGCGGATTCTCGCCGATACGGACCATCGTCTTGTTGAGAAAATGATAGGGCGGGACCGGCAGGTTGTAAGGCGCCGGCACGCCGCTATAGACCCGGCCCGCGAGGTCGTAGCGCGAGCCGTGGCAGGGACAGAAGTAGCCGCCGAGCCAGCCCGGATTGACGCTGTTGGGCTGCGGCATGTAGCTCGGGATGCAGCCGAGATGGGTGCAAATGCCGACCAGCACGGAATATCCGGGTTGAATCGAGCGGTGCCAGTTGGTGGCGTAGGCGGGCTGCTGCATCACCGTCGAATCCGGGTCGCTCAACAGCGCGACGTCCTTCGGGTCTTGCAATACCTTCAGCAGATCGGGCGTGCGGTTGACGACGAAGATCGGGGTCGAACGCCACAGCACCACGATTTGCTGGCCGGGCTGCACATGCGTGAGATCGATGTCGACCGGCGCGCCGGCGGCGAGGGTGTCCTTTGCCGGGTTCATGGTATCGAGCAGCGGCCACGCCACGCAAACGGCGCCGACCGCCGCGATGGCGCTGCCGGCGATGGTAAGAAAATCGCGCCGCGAGGCCGGCGCGTGATCGCTGGACGGGGCCGTTCCCGTAGCCGGCTTACCGTGCGCCAGATCCGTCATCCGTCACCTCGTTTGATACGTCCATTCCCCACCCCATAGCGCCGCGCGGCCTGGGTACGGGCAAGCTATATTGTTGAAATGTCGTCGCTATGCGACATCCTGCCGCATAATTTGGTACGCTCATTATCCTACACGATTCCACCTCATGTCCGACCAACAACAAGAGGCCCAAGCCTGGTTCGAGTCGCTCCGCGACCGGCTGTGCGCCGCGTGCGAGGCAATCGAGGATGCGTATGCGGCGGCGCGTCCCGAGGACGGCCCGGCCGGGCGATTCGAACGCAAGCCGTGGCCGCGTGAAGGCGGCGGCGTGGGCGTCATGGCGTTGATGCGCGGCCGCGTGTTCGAGAAGATCGGCGTCAACGTGTCGACGGTGTGGGGGGAGTTCTCGCCCGAATTCCGCGGCCAGATCCCGGGCGCCGGCGCCGACGGCAAATTCTGGGCCAGCGGCATTTCGCTGGTGTCGCATCCGCGCTCGCCCCTGGTCCCGGCCGCGCATATGAACACGCGGCATCTGCGCACCAGCAAGACCTGGTTCGGCGGCGGCGCCGACATGACGCCGGTCTATCCGGTCGAGGCTGATACGCAGGACTTTCACGCCGCGCTGCAAGGGGCGTGCGGCGCCCACGGCAACGACTACTACGCGCGCTTCAAGAAATGGTGCGACGAATATTTTTTTATCAAGCACCGTAACGAGGCGCGCGGCGTCGGCGGCATCTTCTACGATTATCTCGAGAACGATTGGGCGCGCGACTTCGCCTTCACCCGCGATGTCGGCGAGGCGTTTCTCGATGTCTATCCGCGACTCGTGCGGCGTCACATGCTCGAACCCTGGACCGACGCGCAGCGCCGCGACCAGCTCGTCAAGCGCGGCCGCTATGTAGAGTTCAACCTGATCTACGACCGCGGCACGCTGTTCGGGCTCCGCACCGGCGGCAATATCGAAGCGATCCTGATGTCGCTGCCGCCCGAGGTCGCCTGGCCCTGATACGCGGCCGATTCGGTACGTCGCCTTGCGGTTCCGGGCGACAATTGTTAGCTACAAGTCCATGCAACAAGCCGTGCGCATCGCGCCGTCGATCCTGTCGGCGGATTTCTCCCGTCTTGGCGAGGAGGTCGAGGCCGTTACCAAGGCCGGCGCGGACTATATCCATGTCGACGTGATGGACGGGCATTTCGTGCCCAACCTGACCATCGGGCCGGTGGTGGTGAAGGCGTTGCGCAAGCACTCGACGCTGCCGTTCGATTGCCATTTGATGATCGCGCCGGCCGATCCTTACATCCCCGACTTCGCGGACGCGGGCGCCGACATCATCACGGTCCATCCCGAGGCCGGGCCGCATCTCCACCGCAGCCTCGAATTGATCAAGCATCACGGCAAGAGGGCGGGCGTCGCGCTCAACCCGGCGACGCCGATCGAAGCCATCGAGCACGTGCTCGGCATCGTCGACCTTGTGCTCGTGATGAGCGTCGATCCGGGCTTCGGCGGCCAGAGCTTCATCGCGAGCGTCACCGACAAGATCAAAACGCTGCGGAAACGTATCGACGCGATGGGCCGCGCGGTCGATCTAGAGGTCGACGGCGGCATCAATCCCGATACCGCGAAGATCGCCGTGGCGGCCGGCGCCGACGTGCTGGTCGCCGGCACCGCGACCTTCGAGAACGGCCCCGCCGCTTACGCCGCCAACATCAAGCGCCTGCGCAGCGCGGTGGCGAAGAAATGACGCTCGCCACCGTCTATTACGGCTCGGCACTCTATCATTTGAGCCTGTGGGCGCGGCCGCCCGCGGGTCTGGCGATCACCTGGGATCAGCCGTGGCCGGGCGACCGCGGCCGCGGCGCCGCGCTCATGGACGGCGAATTCCGCCTCGCCGGCGAGACGGTGCGGAGCGATACGCCGCCATGGAATATGGCAGACGCGAGTCGCGGTTTTCTCGCCGCGCTCCACGGCTTCGGCTGGCTCGGCGATTTGCTGGCGGCACCGGGCGCCGCCTTTTACAACGCCGGCGAATGGACCCGGGCGTGGCTCGATCAGTGCGACGCCTGGACGCCGGTGGCGTGGCGCGCCGATGTCTTAGCCGACCGGCTCACCGCCTGGACCGAGCATTTCGGCGCGATCGCCCGCGATGTCGAGTTTCGCGACCGGCTGCTCCAAAGCTATGCGCGGCAGGCGCGGCACTTGAATCGGGTCGCCGGCAAGGAGGCGCCCGGCTTGCCACGCCTTGCGGCGCTGCGGGGTTTGGTGATCGCGTGGGTGGCGCTCGGCCGTCCCGCACGCTTGCATCGGGCGGTGCCCCGTTTGCTCCGTGAGGTCGACGCGCAGATCCTGCCCGACGGCGGTCATGTCGAGCGCAGCGGTCGTGCGCAAGCGACGGCGATGGGCTATCTGATCGAGGCGCGGGACGCGCTGCGCGCCGTGGACCTTGACGTGCCGAACGAGCTGCAATCGGCGATCGACCGCGCGGCGCCGATGTTGCGGTTCTTCCGCCACGCCGACAACAAGTTCGCGCTGTTCAACGGCTGCGACGAGGACGACGCCAACTGGATCGAGCATTTGCTGGCGCGCGCCGACGCTAAAGGCCGCCCGCCGGCGAGTGCGCCCTATGTCGGCTTTCAGCGGCTTCAGGCCGGCCGTACGCTGGTTGTCATGGATACCGGCGCGCCCGCTTCCGCCGGCCTCGACCGCGATGCGCATGCCGGGACGCTCAGCGTCGAGATGAGCCACGGCAAGGAGCGGCTGATCGTCAATTGCGGCACGTACCGCGGGCCAAGCCCCGAGTGGCGCGCGATGACGCGCGCCACCGCGGCGCATTCGACGCTTGTGGTCGCCGATCACAATTCCGCGCAAGTGAGCGCCGACGGCGGCCTCGGCCGCCGCCCGCGCGACGTCACTTGCGAGCGCGCCGAGGACAAAGGCAGCCAGTGGATCGAGGCGAGCCACGACGGCTACAAGCCCTCGTTCGGCCTTATCCACACACGGCAACTGTTCCTCGCGGCGAAAGGCGACGATCTCCGCGGCGAGGATCGGCTGACCGGCCCCGCGGGCCAGAATTTCTGCGTGCGTTTTCACCTTCATCCCGGCGTGCAGGTGTCGCTGATCCAGGACGGCGCCGCGGCGCTATTGCGGCTGCCGAGCGGCATCGGCTGGCGCCTGCGCGCCCAGGGCGCGGTGATGAGCGTCGCCGATAGCGTCTATCTCGGCGGCCAGACGGTGCGCAAATCGCGCCAGCTCGTGCTCGACGGCCATGTCGGCAGCGGCGGCGCCGTCGTCAAATGGGCGCTGCGCCGCGAGCAACGCGCCGAACCGAAGCGGCAGAGCGAGAATGACGGCGATGGCTGACGACGGATTGCGGCTGGTCAAGCGCGCGCTCTTGTCGGTCCACGACAAGAACGGCGTGATCGACTTGGCGAAAGCGCTGGCGGCGCTCGGCGTCGAGCTGATTTCGTCCGGCGGCACGGCGAAGGCGTTGAGCGACGCCGACCTGGCGGTGCGCGAGGTTGCACAGGTGACGCGCTTTCCCGAAATGCTCGACGGCCGGGTCAAGACGTTGCATCCCGCGATTCACGGCGGCCTGCTCGCGCGCCGCGACCGGCCCGACCATTTGAGCGCCATCGCTGCGCATGGCATCGCGCCGATCGATCTCTTGGTCTCGAACCTGTACCCGTTCGCCGCGACCGTCGCGCGCGGCGCTGATTTCGACGAATGCATCGAGAATATCGATATCGGCGGCCCGGCGCTGATCCGCGCCGCCGCCAAAAATCACGGGGATGTCGCCGTCGTCACCGACCCTGCCGATTACGATGCGTTGATCGCATCGCTGCGCGAGCACAACGGCGCCACCACGCTTACCCTGCGCCGGTCGCTCGCCGCCAAAGCCTTCGCGCGCACCGGCGCCTATGACGCGGCGGTCGCGAGCTGGTTCGCGAAACAGCAAGGCGAGACATTCCCCGAAACGCTGACGGTAGCCGCGACGCGGCGCCAATTGCTGCGCTACGGCGAGAACCCGCATCAGGAGGCGGCGTTCTATGTCGACGGCAACCCCGCCGGTCTTGGCGCCGCACGTCAGCTCCAGGGCAAGGAACTGTCGTACAACAATTTGAACGACACCGACGCGGCCTATGCGCTCGTCGCCGAGTTCGACCGCCCTGCGGTGGTCATCGTCAAGCACGCCAATCCGTGCGGCGTTGCCGTGGCGGCGGATTTGCGCGTGGCGTGGGATCGCGCCCTCGCCTGCGATCCGGTCAGCGCCTATGGCGGCATTGTCGCCGTCAATCGGCCGATCGATGTCGCGCTCGCGCAAGCGCTCGACAAACATTTCGCCGAAGTCGTGATCGCGCCCGCGATTGCGGCGGACGCGATGCCGATCCTCGAGCGCAAGAAGCAATGGCGGCTGCTGATCGCGCCGGTGCCGAGCCCGACCGCGCCCGATATGACGCTGCGCTCGCTCGCCGGCGGCTATCTGTTGCAGACGCGCGACACCGGCCGCGTCGCCGCCGCCGATCTCAAGACCGTCACCAAGCGCGCGCCGACCCCGGCCGAGATCGCCAACCTCTTGTTCGCCTTCACTGTCGTGAAGCACGTCAAATCGAACGCCATCGTCTACGCCAAGGATGGCGCCACGGTCGGCATCGGCCCGGGCCAACCCAATCGCGTCGACAGCGCCAAGATCGGCGCCGAGCGCGCGGGCGATAACGCCACGGGTTCGGTCGTCGCCTCCGATGCGTTCTTTCCCTTCGCCGACGGGCTCGAAGCCGCGATCGCGGCCGGCGCCACCGCCGCCATCCAGCCCGGCGGCTCGACGCGCGACGACGAGGTGATCGCCGCCGCCGACCAGGCCGGCATCTCGATGGTCTTCACCGGTATGCGCCATTTCCGGCATTAGCCGGTCCTCTACGGCCTTGCCCTTGTCCTACTCGTCATTCCCGCAAAAGAGGTGTCCCCCGTCGCTTGCCCTGGGTCCCCGCTTCCGCGGGGACGACGATGGAAATAAAGTCAGAAGACTTGAGAGGAGGCGATCATGATCCTGGTGACGGGCGCGACCGGCAATATCGGCAAGGAATTGGT
>JASHUX010000247.1 GCA_030039775.1 Alphaproteobacteria bacterium
TGGTGAAGGGACAGACCGCATCCTCGTCCTACAAACCGGGCAAGCTCGAGAACGGTCGGCGCGTGATGATCCCGCCGCACATCGAGGCCGGCACGCGCATTGTCGTCAACACGGCCGATGGCTCGTACATGGAACGCGCCAAGGATTAACGCGAAGGAAGCGGCCCATGGCAGTCCGCTCCGCCCTCTATCATGTCATGTCGGCGGCGGCGCTGAAGGCGGCGCGCGGCTTGAAACGCGATCTCGGCGAAGTCGAGCAATTGCAGGTCTCGGTCAAAGGGCCCGGCGATTTCGTCTCCACCGCCGACCTGAAGGCGGAGAAGATCCTCAAAGAAGAATTGGCGAAGGCGCGGCCTGGCTTCGGTTTCCTCATGGAGGAGAGCGGCGTCACGCCGGGGCGCGACAGCCGCCATCGCTGGATCGTCGATCCGTTGGACGGCACCACCAACTTTCTTCACGGCATTCCGCATTTCGCCATCTCGATCGGACTCGAGGAAGACGGCGAGCTGATCGCCGGATTGGTTTATCAACCGATCTCGGACGAAATCTACTGGGCCGAAAAGGGCCGCGGCGCTTACCTCAACGATCGGCGCATGCGTGTCTCGGCACGGCGGAATCTGGAGGAATCACTGATCGCCACCGGGATTCCGTTTCGCGGCCACGGCGATCATCCGCGCTATTTGCGCACGCTAGGGGCGGTGATGGGCGCGACCAGCGGCGCGCGCCGCATGGGCGTCGCGTCGCTCGATCTCGCTTATGTCGCAGCGGGGCGCTTCGACGGATTCTGGGAATTCGGCCTGAAACCGTGGGACATTGCCGCGGGCATCGTCTTGATCCGCGAAGCAGGCGGGACGGTCGGCACGATCGGCGACGCCGACATCATGGAAACAGGCGACGTCATCGCCGCCAATCCGGCGCTCTACCAATCGCTGCGCACATTGTTAACGGGCGCCGCCGGGGACGGCGGCTGAGCCGCAAGGTTGCGCTGGCGGGGCATCCCTGACATGCGGTATTTTTGCGGTGCGAGAGAACGCCCGCCGCGAGGCTCGGTGGGCGACGGGATGGCCCATGATTGTGATTGGTTTCGTTCGTTCAGCGAAAAGTAGGCTTGCCGGCGTGTTTGCTGTGGCCGGGGCGGCGGCGATCTGGTGGTGCACGCCGGCGGGACCGGCATTGGCCCAAGGCACCGCCGGGCCACCCGAAGTGACGGTCGATCTCGGCGTGCTCGATTCGCTCGGAAGCGCGCCGGCCCATCATCGCGAGATCGAGCCGCGCCCACCGCGGGAGCGGACCCGCGCCGCGAAGCCGGAACACAAGCCGGCCCATACGGCCGCCACGACAAAACCGCCGGCGAAAAAAGCGGCCGCCAAACCCGCGCACCCGGCTAAGCACGAGGCAACCGCAGAATCGCAACATCCCGTCACGCAAGCCGACGCACGGCGCGACGAAGCCGACCGGGCAGCGCGCGACGAGGAAGTCTGGGAAGCCGATCGCAAGCGCGAGGAAACCGACCGCAAGCGCCAGGAGGCGGATCGGATCAAGCGTGAAGAAGCCGCGCGTATGAAGCAGGCCAAGGCCGAGATCGAGGAAACGGCGCGCGGCGCAGAGCGACCGGCCAAGACCTCGGAAAACATCCTCGACCCGGGCGCTGGACCGGCTACGCCGCCCGAACCGACGCCGCCGCCGCCGAAACAGGCCGCGGAACCACCGGCGAACGCACCGGCCCAGGTCGCCACGACGACGACGACAGCAGCGCCGCCGCCGCCCACATCCGTGGCGCCGCCCCGCGCGCCCGCGTCCGTCCAGCCTAAGCCGGCGGCGGTCGAAGCGCCCGCCAGCACCGCGCCGCACGTCGATTTCGCGGTCGGCGCCGCGGACCTCTCCGCCGCGGCTCGGGCCGAACTCGATACCCTCGCCAAGCAGCTCAACGCCGACCAGGACGAGCGCGTGCAGCTTGTCGCTTATGCCACCGGCACTTCGGACGAAGCCAATCAAGCGCGGCGCCTATCACTGTCGCGCGCGCTCAATGTCCGCGCATATTTGATCGATCACGGCGTACGGAACACACGGATGGATGTGCGTGCGCTCGGCAATCGGCCTGACGGCAACAAACCGGCCGATCGCGTCGAAATCCTGTTGCTCAAGTGAACGGAGTAAACGGCCGATGACGCGGCCCGGGCGCTACCTGATACGCATGGCGATCTTTATCGTGGCGGTCGCCGCCGCGGCCCTGTTCGCGGAGCCGGTGCTGCAGCGCTTCTTTCTCGGCAATCCGGCGGTCAACGGCGTGATCTTGGGCATCCTGCTGGCCGGCATCATCTACATTATTCGCCAGGTCATGCTGCTCAATCCCGAGGTCAATTGGATTGAGAATTTCCGCCGCAATCAGTCCTCGGTCTCCACCGAGCGCATGCCGCGCCTGCTGTCGCCGATGGCGACCATGCTCGGCGACCGCCGGGGCGGCAGGGTCAGCTTATCGGCGGTCGGTATGCGCACGCTGCTGGACGGCATCGGCACGCGGCTCGACGAAACCCGGGAGACCTCACGATACCTCATCGGGTTGCTAGTGTTTCTCGGCCTGCTCGGCACGTTTTACGGCCTGCTCGAAACCGTCGGCTCGGTCAGCGGCGTCATTAGTGGCCTGTCGGCGGGCGGCGGCGATCCGGCGGCGGCGTTCGCCGAGCTCAAGGCTCGACTTGCTTCGCCCCTCGGCGGCATGAGCACCGCGTTTAGCGCGTCGCTGTTCGGCTTGGCGGGTTCGCTGGTATTGGGGTTTCTCGATTTGCAAGCCGGTCTCGCGCAAAACCGTTTCTACCAGGACCTCGAAGAATGGATGTCCGGCTTCACACGCATCGGCGGCGGCGGGACGGGGACGGAATACGGCGACGCGCCGATTCCGGCTTATATCCAGGCGCTGCTGGAACAAACCGCCGATGGGCTCGAAAATCTGCAGCGCATCATGGCCCGGGGCGAAGAGGGCCGAATCGCGGCCACCACGAATGTGCAATCGCTGACCGAACGGCTGACATTGCTGACCGAGCAGATGCGGGCCGAGCAGACCATCCTCCTCCGTCTCGCCGAACAGCAGAACACGCTGCGCCCGGTGCTGCAAAAGCTGGCCGAGGGCGGCGGAACCGCCCAGACGCAGGAGGACGCGCGAAACCACCTGCGCAACATCGAGATGCAGCTTACCCGCCTCAACGAAGAGGTGGCGCAAGGGCGCGGCGAGGCGGTGCATGAAATCCGCAACGAAATCCGCCTGATCGCGCGCACGCTTGCCGCGCTGGCCGAGGCGCCGGCGGAGCGCGGTTAAAGGGCGGTCCATTCCGATGGCGTTCTCATCCCGCCGTCAGCGCCGCGAAAACTTCAATATTTGGCCGGGCTTCGTTGATGCGCTGACGCAGCTGGTGATGATCATTATTTTCGTGGTCCTCGTCTTTACCGCCGGTCAGTTCTATCTCTCGAGCGCGCTCTCCGGCCGCGACGCCGAGCTGGCAAAGCTCACCGAACGCATCAATGCCTTGTCCGACATGCTCGCCATGGAGCGCAAGACGAGTGCCGATCTGCAGTTGCAGCTCGGCACGCTGTCAGACCAGCTCGCCGAGGAAAAAGCGGCTCTTGCCAAGTCGCAGGGTGCGCTGGCGGCGGCGAACCGGCAGAAAAAGGAGCTGACGCAACAAGAGGCGGCGTTGCAGCAGCAACTCGCCGCCGAAACCGCGAAGCGCACCCAGGCCGAAACGGAGACCGCGCAGCGTCAATCCGCCCTCGACAGACTGACGCTGCAACTGGCGGCCTTACAAAAGCAGCTGCAGGAAATTCAGGCGGCCCTCGACTTGTCCGAAACCAAAAACAAGGCCGCCAACGTTCAGATTGCCGATCTGGGACGCCGGCTCAATGCCGCGCTTGCATCCAAAGTGGCCGAGCTCGCCAGTTATCGGTCCGAGTTTTTCGGCCGGCTACGTCAGCTCTTGGGCGACCGGCAAGACATCAAAGTCGTCGGCGACCGTTTTGTATTCCAATCGGAGGTGCTTTTCCCGAAGGGCAGCGCCGATCTTACCCTTGAGGCACTCGACAAGCTGACGCCCTTGGCCAACGCGCTGAAAGAAATCTCGGGCAAGATTCCGTCCGACATCAACTGGGTATTGCAGGTGGAAGGACATACCGACAAACAGCCCATCAATACGCCGCAATTCCACTCTAACTGGGAATTGTCGACCGCCCGCGCCGTCTCCGTGGTGAAATTCCTGATCGCGCAAGGCATTCCGCCAAACCGCCTGTCGGCGGCGGGTTTCGGCGAGTTTCAACCGGTCGACACCAGCGCCTCACCCGATGCGATGGCGAAAAACCGCCGCATCGAACTGAAACTGACCGCGCGTTAGTCCGCAAAAAATAAAGAAGCCGCGGCGCCTATCGCTGCCGCGGCTTCATTAGTCCGGCAAAGTGCCGGCTATCTCTTCTTCGCCGCCTTCTTCGCGGGCTTCTTCTTCGCTGCTTTCTTCTTCGCTGCCATGATTTCAAACCCCCTGTCCGACGAAACACGATCATCATAATCGAATCGACGATGAAAGTCGAATGGATTTGCAAAAATTTCGCGCACGAGTCGAGTCGCGAAAATTTTCGCCGAGAATTTTTCAGAACGTGACTTTGACCCCGGCGTAAAACGCGCGTCCGGGCGCCGGCGTGAACGTGCGCGGGTCGGTCAGGTTGAAACTCGGCGGCAGCCCGTCGAGCTGCGTGAAGGTGCCGTAGGTGTAATAGCGCGCGCCGAACAGATTATCGACTTCGCCGAACAGCGAGACGCGGTCCAGGATGCGATACGACGTATGCAGGTCGACCGTCACATAGGCGGGCATTTGCGGCTCTTGATTCGATTCGTCGCCCACGAGGTATTGGCTCGAGACGAAGCGCATGTCGGTGCCGACTTTCCATTGCGGCGTAACGGCATATTCAGCGTTCAGCACCAGCCGATGCGCCGGCATCATCGGGATGCGATCGCCGGGATGAATGTAGATCAGCCCGCTAGCGTCCGCGGCCGGGCTGTTCGACGACAATGCAATGTTTTCCTGGAAGGTGGCATCGAGATAGCTGCAGTTCGCCGAAAGGAGCCAGCGATCCCAATGCCACGCGAGACTCGCTTCAATACCCTGCCGCTGCGTCAGGCCGACATTGGAAAAGTAGCCGAACCCGTTGATCGCGGTGCCCAGCAGCAAAATGTCGTTGTTGCTGTCGGTCCGGTAGGCGCCGAGATGCCACAGGAATTGGCCGGGCACCGCCGCCGTCTCGAAATGGCCGCGCGCGCCGAACTCGATGGTCTGCGATACCACCTGCTTCAACGGCGGATCGGCGACCAGAAACGCGTCAAGAAGACAAGGAGTGGCCGGATTGGAGCATGACAGCTCGGCCGGCGTCGGCGCCCGGTTCGCCTCCGACCAGCCGCCGTACAGCGTCACATTATCCGTGACTTTGTAGGTCAGGCCGGCGCCGGGATTGAAGTGGGCGTAGCTATGGGTGCCGGTGAGCAGCGGCGCTTGCCCTGACAGATCCGTCAGGCCGATCTCGGCGAAGTTGAACCGGCCGCTGGCGGTGACGGCGAGACGCGGCGTCACGCTGAGCGTGTCGGTGGCATAGACGCCGTAATAAGTATTGGTCCCCGAAACGTCGACCGGCTGTTCGATCGGCGGCGACGCGGTCGGGCTCAAGCCTTGGTCGATGACGACGTCGGAGGGGGTGACATAAAGGCTGGGTTCCAACGCGCCGAGTACGCCCTGGGCTGTGTAGGTGGTGACGCTGTGGTCGAACGTGGCGCCGACCACAAAATTGTTCGGATGGCCCCAGATCGGGTTGGTGAATTTGCTCTGAAGCCCTACCCCGACCGTATTGGTGTCGGTGGTGCTGTAATCGGTCTCACCGTAGGCATCGGCCGCGGTCACCGGAATCGCGCTCGTCGGCACTTGGTTGCCGTGCGAATCGTAGAGCACGTCGGCCGGATAGAGATCGCTGCCTTCAAGGCAGAAAAACCCGGCGTTGTTGGTGCAG
>JASHUX010000248.1 GCA_030039775.1 Alphaproteobacteria bacterium
AACGGCGTGCCGATCGTCGTGATCCACGGCGACCACCAGGACAAGCCCGATGTCGGCGTCGCGCTGGCGCGGCGCTGGTACGACACCGAGAACGTCGACGTCATCCTCGACGTGGTTTATTCGGGCGTCGCCCTCGCGGTGCAGAACGTCGCGCGCGAAAAGGGCAAAGCGGTGCTGTATAGCGAAGCGGGCTCGGATCAGCTCACGGGCAAGCAATGCGCCCCGTACAGCGCGCAATGGACCTACGACACCTATCAGCTCCCGAACCTGGGTCAGGCGCTGCCGATGCTCGGCAAGAAATGGTTCATCCTCTCGGCCGACTATGCTTATGGCAAGGCGCTGGTCGCGGGCGTGACCAATTCGGTCAAGAAAGCGGGCGGCGAGATTGTCGGCGTCGTGTTCCACCCGTTCAACGCGGGTGACATGTCGTCGTTCATTCTCCAGGCACAGAACTCGCATGCCGATGTTCTGGCGCTCGGCGATGCCGGTCCTGATATGAACAACGCCATCAAGGCCGCCAACGAATTCGGCCTGATCGCCGCCGGCATGAAAGTCGTGCCGCTGAGCATGGATTTGTCGGCCATTGCCGCCGCCGGCGGACTGCAGGCGACGCAGGGCATGATGATGGCGTTGCCGTGGTATCGCGACGCCAATCCGCCGAAGTCCGTGGCGTTCGCCGAGGAGTTCGAGAAGCGGCAAAAGACCATGGCGCCCTATCTGATGGCCGGCCTGTACTCCGCGGTGCGGACGTACCTCTTGGCGGTGCAGGCGACGAAGTCGGACGATCCGAAGAAAATCTTCCCTTGGATGCATCAGCACGTGATCGACGACGCCTTCACGAAGCACGGCGTGCTGCGGCCCGACGGCCGCATGGTGCACGATGTCTATCTCGTGCAAGTGAAGAAGCCGTCGGAATCGACGGGGCCGCGCGATCTCGCGAAACTGATCGCGACCATTCCGGGCGACAAGGCGTTTCGCCCGTTGGCCGACGGCGGCTGCCCTTACATAAAATAGTCATATAGCGGCAACGATCGGGGGCGGATGGGAGCAGTGCATGCTTGCATCCGCCCCTAGTCATTTTGCCGCTGGCAAGCCACATCATGTCGTGGCAGGATGCGCGCGCCTTGGCAGAGCAAGGTTAGAGGAGTAGGTCAGCCGTGAGGTTTGGTCTTGTCTCTTTTAGATAACTGCCCGGCGTTGGTCCTGAACGCGGATTTTCGTCCGCTGAGCTATTTCCCGTTGTCGCTTTGGTCTTGGCAGGATGCGGTGAAGGCGGTGTGCCTCGACCGCGTCAATATCGTTTCGCATTACGACCGCGTGGTGCGCAGCCCGTCCTTCGCCATGCGTCTGCCGAGCGTGATCTCGCTCAAGGAATATATTCCGGCGGCCCGGCGCCCGGCCTTCACCCGGTTCAACGTGTTCCTGCGCGACCGTTTTACGTGCCAATATTGCGGCGAGCCCCATTCGTCGCACGAGCTGACCTTCGACCATCTGGTGCCGCGGTCGCGCGGCGGCAAGACGACGTGGACCAACGTCGTCACCGCATGCTCGAGCTGCAATCTCGAGAAAGGCAGCCGCCTTCCGGCCGAAGCGCACATGTATCCGCGGCGGGAACCGGAACAACCGTCGAGCTACGTGCTGCAGGAAAACGGGCGGGGATTCCCGCCCAATTTTTTGCATCATTCCTGGCGCGACTTCCTTTATTGGGACAGCGAGCTCGAAGCGAGCTGAGTAGTCCGGTGCCATGAGCCTGCTGCGTCATCTCGAACGCTGCACCCGCTTCGATGCGAAACGCTTTCGCCCGCTATTGTTCGACGACAAGCGGATCGGCATGGTGCGCGACGACAATGCCGCGCGTCTTGCGCGCTTTCGGGATACCTTCGCGGTCGCCGACGATGCGGTGCGTTTGGTGGCGCAAGGCGGCTTCGACGCGGTGAGCGCGGCGGTCGACCGCGTGGTCGAGGCGCTGGTCGCGGAGGGAGCCGTGTCAAAGTGGCGCTACGAATCCTTCGCGGTGACGCCGGTCTGGGGCGAGGCGCCGTTGTTCAAGATCGATCGCGGCGCCGTGCCGTTCTTGGGCGTGCGCGCCTACGGCGTTCATCTCAACGGCTGGCGGCGCGCGTCCGACGGACGCATTCAGCTTTGGATCGGCCGGCGCGCGCCCGACAAACGGGTCGATCCCGACAAGCTCGACAATCTCGTCGCGGGCGGCATCGGCTATCCGTTCGGCATCGAGGACACGCTGATCAAAGAAGCGGACGAGGAAGCCGGCATACCCGAGGCGCTGGTGGCGCGCGCGTCGGCGCACGGCCATATCGCTTACCGGATGGATTGGCCGGCCGGCGCGCGGGACGACACTCTTTACATCTACGATTTGGAAGTGCCGGCGGACTTTACGCCGCACGGCAACGACGGCGAAATCGTCGCGTTCGAGGCGATGGACGCCACATTGGTGCTCGACCGCATCGACCGCACCGACGATTTCAAGTTCAACGTCAATCTTGTGATTATCGACTTTGCTCTGCGCCGCGGCCTGATTCCGCCGACGCATCCCGAATACGCGACGCTGAAGGCGGGCCTGCGGCCTACCTAGCGGCCTTCTGCCGTTCGCGGCGGCGGATCAGCGTGCCGGCGCCCTCGGCGAACAATTCCAACAGGATCGCGTGCGGCACGCGGCCGTCGATGATGACGGCGGCCTCGACGCCGCCATTTACGGCGTCGATGCAGGTTTCGATCTTGGGAATCATGCCGCCCGATATGGTGCCGTCGGCGATCAAGCTGCGCGCCTTTTCGACCGACAATTCCGAAACCAGCTTCTTGTTTTTGTCGAGCACGCCGATGACGTCGGTGAGCAATAGGAAACGCGTCGCCCGCATCGCCGCCGCGACCGCGCCCGCCGCGGTGTCGGCGTTGATGTTGTAGGTCTCGCCGTTGTCGCCGGCGCCGATCGGC
>JASHUX010000249.1 GCA_030039775.1 Alphaproteobacteria bacterium
GTCGGCGCCGAACCGGTCGATGATCGCGATATAGTCGGTCATGCCCTCGGCATGTAGATCGGTGAAGATCGGAAATTCGCCGCCGCTGTCCGCCGTCAGGCGCCGCCGCAACATCGCTTCGCCGGTCTCGAGCAGCCGGTAGAACGGGCTGCGCTGCCAGCGTGCAACCTGTTCGTCGTCCATCGGTTGCATATAGCGGCGCTCTTTCGTTCCGGCCGGCGCGGCCGGTCGCCGGGCGCTCCGTTGCGGGCCGTCGCGGATTTCAAGGCCCGCAGTCGCGCCTGTCGTTTCGCCGTACCACGCATACATGTGGCCGCCGTACAGCGGATGCAGCGTGTCGATGAACACGTTGACCCGCGAGAGCGGCATGCCGAACACGACGATCCGCGTGCACAGCTCGGTCAGCAACGCCGTTTCCGATAGTCCGTTCAGCCCGGCGTCGGCGATCCAGGCGGCGAGGTTGGCGAATTTCGCGTCGTCCACGGTCGGCAATCGTAGCGATGTCTTGCGATGATGTGTAGCTTGGCCGCCGCCTTTGCGCGGCGGGCGGCGTCCCGCTCACCGCGCCGGCGCGATTTTGCTCGACGGGGACAGAGTCACTTCGATGGTCCGCCGATTCCTCCGCCTCGCGGTCAAGATCGTCGTCGCGCTCGCGGTGCTCGTGCTCGCGCTGATCGTGCTCTATCGCTGGGTCGATCCGCCGGTGACGCCGCTGATGCTGATCCGTTTGCCCGCGGAAGGACGCATCGACCGGCATATCGTGCCGCTAAGCGCCATCTCGCCCGAGCTGTGGCACGCGGTGATCGCGTCGGAGGACAATCGCTTCTGCCGCCATCACGGCATCGATTGGGGCGCGGTCAACGACGCCGTCAACGAATACGACGAGCAAGGCCGGCTGCGCGGCGCCAGCACTATCACAATGCAAGTGGCGCGCAATCTGTTCTTGTGGCCGGGCCGCGGATTCGTCCGCAAGGGCATCGAGGCCGGGATCGCCCTGACCATCGACGCGCTGTGGCCGAAGCGCCGTGTCCTCGAGGTCTACCTCAACGTTATCGAATGGGGCGACGGCATTTACGGCGCCGAGACCGCGTCGCGTGCCTATTTCCGTGTCCCGGCGGCGCGCCTATCGCGCCACGAGGCGGCCCTGATGGCGGCGGTGCTGCCCAACCCGCGGCGCTGGTCGCCGGCGTGGCCGACCGAGTACATCGCCGGCCGCGCGGACGCGATCGCGGGCCGCATCCCCAAGCTTGATGGGTATTACGATTGCCTGCGATAATAGCCCGGTCCGATTAGGTGTATTCCGTCCCATTCGAGGTGCCATGGCCGACAACGATACCCCGAAAATCCGCAGCGTCGTCCAAACGCAAGACCGTTTTCTCGGCTCCGACCTCTTTGAATCGCAGCGCCATACCCTGCCGCCGAAGAACGGCACAGGGACTTATCGCGAGCCGGCGCGCGACATTCCGGTCTATTACCGCTGCGACGTGCTGATCGTCGGCGGCGGGCCGGCCGGTACGGCGGCGGCGTGGGCCGCGGCACGCATGGGCGCCGACGTTGTGGTGATGGAGCGCTACAACCATTTGGGCGGCCTTTCGACCGGCGGTCTGGTGATCTGGATCGACCGCATGACCGACTGGGAAGGCAAGCTGATCATCAAGGGCTTTGCCGAGGAGGTGCTCGACCGCTTGCCGCCCGACGTGGTCGCGGGGCCGCCGCGCGAGGATTGGGGTTCGAAAGACCCGCAGAAGGCGGGGTATTGGGGACAGCGCACCTCCGCGCATCACGGCATCGTCACCTGGGCGCCGACCATCGACCCGGAGCGGCTCAAGGTCGTGTCGCAGGAGATGCTGCTCGAGGCCGGCGTGCGCCTCGTGTTCCATAGCTGGGCGGCGGTGCCGATCGTCGAGGACGGCGCGGTCAAGGGCGTGGTGTTCGAGAGCAAGTCGGGCCGCCAGGCGCTGATGGCGAAAGTGATTGTGGATGCGACCGGCGACGGCGACGTGTTCGCGCGCGCCGGCGCCCAGTTCGATACCGACATCGAGGAGGGCGACGTCCATCACAGCATGAACACCGCCTTTATGCTGGCCGGCGTCGACATGAATAAATGGCTCGCCTTCCGCAAAGGCGAGCCGGAGAAATTCGCCGAGTTCACCAAACAAGGCCGCGCCGAGCTTGGCTTTTTCCAGACGCCCTACGTCTCGTGGCGCAACAACATCGCGCTGTTCCTCGGGCCCCGTCAGTCGGGCTTGTCGGCGCTCGATATCGACGACATGACCGAAGTGGAGATCCGCTCGCACCGCTTCATGCTGCGCCATTGCGACTTCTTCCGCGCGCACGCGCCCGGGTTCGAGAACGCCTACATGATCGAAAGCGCGTCGCAGCTCGGCGTGCGGCACACGCGGCGTCTCGCCGGCGTCGGCCGCGTCGAGCGCAACCAATGGAGCGGCGGCGTGCCGTTCGCCGACGAGATCGGCGTCAGCCCGTCCGTGTCGCCCAAATTCCCGGTGATCTCCGTGCCGTACGGCGCGCTGGTGCCGGTGAAGCTCGACGGGTTGCTGGCGTGCGGCCGGCACATGTCGTGCGACGCCAACAGCCACGGCTTCCTGCGCGAGATTCCGCAATGCTGGCTCACCGGCCAGGCCGCCGGCGCCGCCGCCGCGCTCGCCGTCAGCGGCAATATCCAGCCGCGCAAGGTCGACATCGAGGCGCTGCAAAAGGCGCTGCGCGCACAAGGCGTGTTCATCCGCGAACCCGTGCCCGCGACGGCGGAGGCCGTGTCCTAACCGCGGCGCGGCATGGCAGACACGCCGATCCATGTCGCGCGTTGGGGCGACGCCGGCCCGCGCGTGGTCCTGATCCACGGCGGCGCGCAAGGCGCCAAGGCCAGCGGCGGCGCCAACTTCCGCAGTCAAGAACCGCTCGCCGCCGAAGGCTGGCAATTGATCGTGCCCGACCGGCCGGGCCATGGCCAAAGCCCCGACCCCGGCCGTCCCGACGACGCGGAACTGGACGGCGCGCTGATGCTGGATTTGATCGGCGACGGCGCGCATCTGGTCGGCCATTCGTTCGGCAGTTGCGTCGCGCTTTACGCCGCCGCACAGCGGCCCGCCGCCGTGCGGTCGCTAACCGTCATCGAGCCGGCCTTCTTGAACATCGCCTCGGGCGACCCGCGCGTACGGCGGATGCTCGTTCGGGTCGTCGTGGCGCAGTTGTTCGCGACGTCGGCCGCGCGCCGCGCCAAGCGCGTGATGGGGGTGCTCGGCATTCCGCCGGAGATGTATGCCGATGCGGACAAGGCGCAATTGGAACGCCTCGGACGGAGCCTTCGGAAGGTGCGGATTCCGCCGAAGGCGACAGTCCAGCGTCAGCTGGCGACGATCAAGGCGGCGGGCATCCCGCTCTTGATCGTGACCGGCGGCTGGAGCCCGGGATTCACGGCGGTCGGCGACACCGCCGCCGCCGCGGCCAACGGCCGCCACGTGATCGTCGCATCGCCGCACCATTT
>JASHUX010000250.1 GCA_030039775.1 Alphaproteobacteria bacterium
CACGGGCCGGCGAGGCGACGGCCGCGCACGCGGATCGCCGATTGCGGGTGATAATGACCACTGATCTCGCCAAGCGTTGCGTCGTGCGACGCAATGTGGCGCAGTAGCAATGGGCCGATTGCCAATTCCTCGGCGACGACGCGGCCGCCGAGATGATCCGGCGGATGCGGATCGTGATTGCCGGCGATCCACACCCAATCGCATGATTCCGTCAGCCGCCTCAGTCGCGCAGTATCGTCGGCGCCAAGCCGCGCCGGGCCGTTATCGTCGTGGAAACTGTCGCCGAGACACACCACGCGCCGCAGCCCAGCCTTTTGCATCGCACCGCCGAGCCGCAGCAACGTTTCCGCCGTGTCGTAGGGCGGCAGGAATTGGCCGCCGACCGCGTAGCTCGAGCCTTTCTCGAAATGAAGATCGGCGACGATCAGCGTGCCTTCGTCCGGCCACCAGAGCGCGCCGGTTGCCTCCGCCGATAAATCCGCGCCGTTCAGCCGGATCGGAATCGCGAACGTGTCGGCGGCCTCACTCATCCTGCTTCAATCCCGCTTCGATCAACAATTGCTCGGTCGCTTCTTGGAGAAGATGGTCCTCGGCCGAGCCATAAACTTGTTCGCGGCCGATTTCCAGCAACACCGGGATCGCCAGCGGCGACACGCGGTTGAGGCCGCGATGGCGGATGCGGCCCTTGACGCGGCCGAGCATCGCGCCGAGCCGCGCCACATCCGTCAACCCGGTCGCGGCGTCGGCATAGGTCGCGCGGAGCAGGATGTGATCGGGCTGGTGCTTCCGGAGCACGTCGTAGATCAGGTCGGAATTGAACGTGACTTGGCGGCCGGTTTTCTCCTGACCCGGATATTTGCGCTCGATCAGGCCGGCGACGATGGCGACGTTGCGGAACGAGCGCCGCAGCATCGACGATTCCATCATCCATGCTTCGAGATCGTCGCCGAGCATGTCCTGATCGAACAGCGCGTCGAAATCGCGCGCTTCCTCGATGCTCCACACCGCCAGCACGTAATCGGTCGCGACGAAACCGAGCGGCTTCAAGCCCGCGCGCTCCATGCGTTTGGTCAACAACATGCCCAGCGTTTGGTGCGCGTTGCGGCCTTCGAAGCAATAAGCGACGAGGAAATGCTTGTCGCCGCGCGGAAACGTCTCGATCAGCAGGCCCTTCGCGTCGGGCAGGAACGAGCGGTCCTTCTGCGCGTCGAGCCATTCATGCACCGGCGCCGGAAAATGCTTCCATGTCGCCGGCTTCGACAGGAGGCCGCGCACGCGCTCCGCCAGATGCGTGGTCAGCGGCAGCCGTCCGCCCTCATAGGTCGGCACCTTAGGGTCGCCGCCTTTCGCTCGCGTGGCGCGCACCTCAAGCTCGCGAATGCCCTCGAATTGCAGCATCTGGCCCGCGAACATGAACGTGTCGCCCGGCGTCAGACCTTGGGCGAACCATTCCTCGACCACGCCCAACACCTTGCCGCGGCCGAGCCGCACGCGGAGCATGTCGGCCTCGACGATGGTGCCGATATTCATGCGGTAGCGATGCGCGATGCGATCCGAGACAACGTGGAATTTTCCCTCGCTGTCCTCGAACAGCTTCTTCCAATTGTCGTAGGCGCGCAGCGCGTAGCCGCCGTCGACGACGAAGCGCAACACGTCGTCAAAGTCGCGGCGGCTCAACGCAGCGTAGGGCGCGGCGGTGATTACTTCCGCGTACGTCGCGCCGGCAGTAAACGGCGCCGAACACGCCATCCCGAGCAGATGCTGCGCCAGCACGTCGAGCCCGCCCGGCCGCGGCGCATCGCCGTCGAGATCGCCGGCATCGACCGCGTCGGCGGCCGCTTGGCATTCCAGCATCTCGAACCGGTTCGCGGGCACCAGCACCGCGCGGCTCGGCTCGTCGAGCCGGTGGTTGGCACGGCCGATGCGTTGCATCAGCCGCGACACACCCTTGGGCGCGCCGACATGCACGACGAGATCGACCGCACCCCAATCGATGCCGAGATCGAGCGACGACGTCGCGACCACGGCACGCAGCCTGCCCGCGGCCATCGCCGCTTCGACCTTGCGGCGTTGCTCCACCGCGAGACTGCCGTGATGCAAGCCGATCGGCAGGTTGTCCTCGTTCATGCGCCACAGCGCCTGGAACACCAATTCCGCCTGCGCGCGCGTATTGACGAACAGCAGCGTCGTGGTGTGACGCTTCACCGCCGCGTAGATCTTGTCGAGCGCGTACAGCGCCATATGCCCGGACCACGGCAGGCGCTCATCGATATCGAGAATCTCGACCTCGGGCTTGGCGCCGGGCTTGCCGGTGATGCGCTTCACCGAAAAACCGCCAGAGCCGAGCCACTGCGCCAGCTCCTCCGGCCACGCCACCGTCGCGGATAGTCCGACCCGGCGCGCGTCGGGCGCCAGCTTAGCGAGGCGTGCGAGGCCAAGCGCCAACAAATCGCCGCGCTTCGTGCCGGCGAGCGCATGCACCTCGTCGACGATCACCGACGACAGGCCGGCGAACATCTTGGCGGCGTCGGGATAGGAAAGGAGCAACGCCAGCGATTCCGGCGTGGTCATTAACAAATGCGGCGGATCGACACGCTGGCGCTCTCGCTTAGCTTGCGGCGTATCGCCGGTGCGGGTCTCGAGCCGCAGCGGCAGGTTCATCTCCGCGATCGGCTCGGCGAGATTGCGATGGATATCGACCGCCAGCGCCTTCAGCGGCGAGATATATAATGTATGGAGCCCTGGGCGCGGCGCCGCCGCCAGCTCGACCAGGCTCGGCAGGAACCCCGCCAACGTCTTGCCGCCGCCGGTCGGCGCGATCAGCAGGACCGACTCGCCGGCTTGCGCCGCCGCCAGCAACGCCAATTGATGCGGATGCGGATGCCAGCCCCGCCGCGCGAACCATTCGGCAATGACGGCGGGCAACAGCAGGGAAGGCTGGGAAACGACGACGCTCATTTTCGCTATTATATAAGGTCGATGGCCGATCCCTCGTCTCCCGAATCCTGGCTCAAGGTCACCGGCAAGGGCCTCTATTGCGAGCCAGGCGATTTCTATATCGACCCGCGCTGGCCGGTTGGACACGCCGTCATTACGCATGGGCATGGCGACCATGCCCGCGCTGGGCACAAGCATGTGCTTGCGACGCCCAGCACGCTTGCCATCATGCGGCATCGCTATGCCGACGATACCGCGTCGTATCAGCCCCTGCCCTATGGCGAGGCGCTGGCGCTGGGCGATGTCAGTGTCAAGCTCGTGCCCGCCGGCCATATCCTCGGCAGCGCGCAGGCGGTGATCGAATATCAGGGGCAGCGTGTCGTCGTTTCCGGCGATTACAAGCGCCGGCCCGATCCGACCTGTCCGCCGTTCGAGCCGCAGCAATGCGACGTGTTCGTCACCGAAGCGACCTTCGGTTTGCCCGTATTCCGTCATCCGCCCGACACGGATGAGATCGACAAGCTGCTCCATTCGCTGACCCTGTTTCCCGAGCGGGCCCATCTCGTGGGCGTCTACGCACTCGGCAAATGCCAGCGCGTCATTTCTCTGTTGCGACGCCAGGGCTATGAGCAGCCGATCTACATGCACGGGGCGCTGTTCGGTTTGTGCGGCGTGTACGAGGAACAAGGA
>JASHUX010000251.1 GCA_030039775.1 Alphaproteobacteria bacterium
TGGCGAAACTGATCGTCCACGGCGCCGGCCGGAACGAATGCATCATGCGGATGCGGCGCGCGCTCGAGGAGTATGTCATCACCGGCATCGACACGACGATTCCGCTGCATCAGCTGCTGGCCGCGGAGCCCGATTTCATCGACGGCAATTACGACGTCCACTGGCTCGAGCGGTACGTGGCCCGGACCCGGCCGTGACGCGGCAGCTAGACGCGGATTTGCTGCTGCGGGCCTATGCCGCCGGAATCTTTCCGATGGCCGATTCGGCGGACGCGCCGGACCTTTTCTGGGTCGATCCCGAAGAGCGCGGGATCATTCCGCTCGACGGCTTCCACCTGTCGCGGCGGCTTCGGCGGACCGTGCGCGACGATTCGTTCGAGATTCGCAGCGACCACGATTTCGTCACGGTGATGCGCGGCTGCGCGGCGGCAACGAAGGAGCGGCCCAAGACCTGGATCAACGAGGAGCTGATCGCCGTCTATTCCGATCTCGCCCGCCGCGGTCACGCGCACACGGTCGAAGCCTGGCGCGACGGTAAGTTGGTCGGCGGTCTCTACGGCGTAACGCTCGGCGGCGCATTTTTTGGCGAAAGCATGTTCAGCCGCGTCACCGACGCGAGCAAGGTCGCGCTGGCGCATCTCGTGGCCCGGCTGCGGCTCGGCGGCTATAGGCTGCTCGACGTGCAGTTCGTGACGCCGCATCTGCAACGCTTTGGTGCCGTCGCGATCCCCCGTGCGGATTATCGCCGTTTGCTGACAATTTGCTTATCGGCCCCCGCGAAATGGTGGGCCGACCCGTTACGCGGCCTCGAGGTGGTCGCGGTCCTAATTTGACTTCCGCAGGCCCGGCGGGGCCGGCACTGCCGCCGCATCGGTTTCCTTGCAGTCCAGCACGCTCACATCATAGACCGGGTTTTCGAGCGCGGACAGCGCCGGCGAAGACGCAAACATCCAGCCGCTGAAAATCCGTTCCGGCCGTGTCGTCGGCCCGGCATCGGGCGGCAGCTCGTCGATGACCAGGAAGGCCGCACTTTCGGGCGTTTCTTCGGGTGGGTGCTTGACGCACGCCTTCGCCGTGATCAGCAGATTGCCGTAGCGCACTTGTTGATCGAGCGGCGCGTCTATAGTGGCGATGCGGGCGGTGGTCTTGTCGAGGCCCTGCAAGACGGCGACGGTGCCGGCCCAGGCGGGAAAAGCAGCAATCACAACAACTAGCCCACCGAGACCCGTAAACAACCTCACTTATTCACCTTTTTATATGGATTAACAATAGTTTCCGACAGTTTCTTTATAACATCCCTGAATTGAGATTCGTCGCATCCCATCAACACGGCATCCTCGAAAGCGTCCTGCGCCAGCTCGCGAATCTCTTCAAGATTTTCGTTCAGAACCTTGATCTTATCGATGCAGCTTACCGGCTCACCTTGAGGTGTCAGCCAGACTGGCAGATTCAGTTTGCTCTTGGGCATCGCACGTTAGGGCTTCGCAGGAGCGGTCGGCTGATTCGGGGGCGGGCCATTAGGTTGGGACGGCTTCTTTTGATTGCCACCGCCCTGGCTGAAAATGTATTGGCCGATGAGCGACTGCAGATCCATCGGCGGCTGGGTATGAGAGATCGTGCCGCCGGGTTTGATGACTTCGTCCTCGTTCCCGGGCGTCAGCGACACAAAATCGGAACCCAGCAAACCGGACGAGGTCACCGCCGCGACCGTATCGACCGGCAGCTTGACGTCGCTTTGGACAGTCAGCCGCACGATCGCCTCGAAGGTCTTCGAATCGAGCGTTTCGTTGAGCACCGTCCCGACTTTGATGCCGCTGATGCGGACGTCGGCGCCGCTCTTGAGTCCGCCGACCCGGTCGAATCGGGCGGTCAACTCGTAGCCCGAAACCGCGCGCACTTCGGTGGTAGTATAGGCAAAGAACAGGAACAGCGCCGCGACCACGAGAACGACGGCTCCCATCACCGTCTCGATAGCGTTGCGTTTGATCATTATTCGGGACGCCACGCCTCGTAGTCGCCGCTTGAGCGCGCGCGGCGGCCACCGCGCAGCACCGAGCCCTGCGGATGGTACGCAAGCGGCGTGCCGGTGAGATTGGGTTGATGTTCCTTCTGCCACGGATAGAGCGGCGTCGCCGCGCCGGTCGGAACCGTGTCGATCGTATGGTGCAGCCAAGCGTGCCACATCGCCGGCACTTTGCTGGCCTCGGGCGTGCCGTAATAGAGCACCCAGCGCTTCTCGCGGCTTTGGCGGCCGCCGCCGCGCTGAAAGGTGGTCTTGCCCTTTTCCCGATAATACCGGTTGCCGAACTGGTCAGTGCCGACCTGCTCGCCCCGCAGCCAAGTGAAAAGTCGCGTGCCGATAGTCATGGCCGCGGACTATGGCAGCGGGCATGCCGGGCTGCAACTGTGGCTATACGACGCCCGTCGCCAACACCGCTGCGACGCCGACGACGATCAAAATCACCAAAATGAAAATGAGCACTTCGGCAATGCCGAAGGACGCTCGGGCAATGCCGCGAAAGCCGAGCAGCCCGGCAATCACCGCTATGCCGATGAAAATGATGATCCAATGCAGCATGAATCCTCCACGTCACCTCGGTAGCACCAGCTCGACCCGTCCCGGCCGCGCGCCCGGCGCGTCGGTCGGGCGGAATCCCAGCCGTTCCAGCACCCGCCACGACGCCCGATTCTCGGGTCGGCATTCCGCGACGATTCGCGGTGACGGAGTCGCCGCTCGCAGGCGCGCGACGACCGCCAGCGCCGCTTCGTGCGCGTAACCCTGGCGCTGGAACGCGGTGCCTATCCAATAGCCGATCTCGACCGCGCCGGTTCCCCGGAGATGCGAGCCGATGACGCCGACCAACAAATTATCGGCGCGCCGCCAAATGCCGCGGTACAGGTCCCGGCCGTTGCCGTTCTGCGCGATCAGCGCCGTCGCGTCCGCCAGCGAAAAGGGCGCGCGCAAGAACGAGACCGCGTCGATGATGGCCGGATCGTCGGTCAGTCGCCGTAGCGGTTCGGCGTCTGCCGCGCCGAGCGCGATCAGGCGGAGCCGATCCGTTTCAATGGTTGACGAATCGATCATGGAGCCGTTCGATACTCAGTATATCAATCGACGCGCGGGAGAAGACCACCATGTCCGACCAGCCGAACCTGCCGCCGGGGCTGTCGGCGGGCCAATTCGCGGCGGTGCTGAAACGGTTCGAAGCGGAGCTCGGCGCCGGCGCGGTGGTAAGCGATCCGGCGGCGCTGACTGAGTTCTACGACCCCTACAATCTCCCCAGCCGCACTGACTTCAAGCCGTCGGCGGCACTGTTCCCGACCACGGTCGAGCAGATCTAGGCAATCCTCGCCATAGCGAACGAGGCGAAGACGCCGCTCTGGACCGTGGGCCAGGGCCGCAACAACGCCTATGGCGGCGCGGCGCCGCGCTTGCCAGGCGCGGTGCTGGTCCATTTGCGCAACATGAACAAAGTGCTCGAGATCGACGAGGCGAACGCCTACGCGGTGGTCGAGCCGGGCGTGCGGTTCTTCGATCTTTACGAGGCGATCCGCGCCGGCGGTCACCAATTGATGATTTCGGTGCCCGATCTCGGCTGGGGCAGTGTCATCGGCAACACGCTCGATCACGGTTTCGGCTACACGCCCTACGGCGACCATACCGCCTCGCAATGCGGCATGGAGGTAGTGCTGGGCGACGGCGACGTGCTGCGCACTGGCATGGGCGCAATGCGCGGCAACGGCGCGTGGCAGACTTATAAGAAGGGCTTCGGCCCAAGCGCGGACGGCCTTTTCATGCAATCGAATTTCGGCATCGTCACCAAGATGGGCATGTGGCTGTTGCCGACGCCGGAATGCTACATGTCGTGCTACGCTTCGGTGCCGAAGGAGTCTGATCTCGAAGCGTTGATCGACACACTCCGGCCGCTGGTGCTCGACCGCACCATTCCGAATTATCCGATCGTCGGCAACGTGCTCGGCGCGGCATCGCAAACCTCGCCGCGCAAGGATTGGTACAACGGCGACGGCCCCCTGCCCGACTCCGTCCTCGACGACATGACCAAGAAGCTGAATTGTGGTCACTGGAACATGCGGTTCGCGCTTTACGGCCGCGAGGCGTCGTTGAATCCTTCGGCCTCGATTACTGCGCCGGCATCATTATCATGCCGCGCAGCGCGCTACAGATTTGCTTATTGAACTTCGACAAGAAAGACCCGGCGCAGGTCGCTCGCGCCTTCGAGTGCTGCAAGGCGCTTGTCGTCGCGGCGGCGAAGGCGGGTTATGGCGAATACCGAGCCCATCTCGAAGTGATGGACCTGGTCGCCGAGCAATACGATTTCAACAATCACGCGCTGCGCCGCTTCAACGAGCGCCTCAAGGACGCGCTCGACCCGAACGGTATCCTGTCTCCCGGCAAGCAAGGCATTTGGCCAAAGGGCATGCGGCCCGCGCGTTAGCCGAGCAGCCATTCTCGCATCGCGGCATTGACGACGTCGGGCCGTTCCAACGTCGTCATGTGGCCGCAATGCTCGACCACGACGAGCCACGCATTCGGGATCAGCGCCGCCATCTCTTCGTGCCGCTCGAGCGGCGTCAGCAAATCCTCGCGGCCGCACAGCACCAGCGTCGGCACCGCAATGCGCGCAAGGTCGGCGCGACCGTCGGACCGCGCCTGGATCGCCGTCTCCTGGCGCAGGAAACCGTCGCGGCCGACTGCATTCGCCATCGCGGTAATCGTTCCGATTAGGTCAGAGTCGTTCAGGCGGTCCGGATGGATAAGCGTCGGCAGCAGGCGCGGGGTGACGCCGTGAAACTGGCCGCGCGACGACAGGGCAATCAGATCGCGCCGACGGCTGCTTTGCTCCGGCGTGTCGGCGCGAGCGGTGGTATCGAGCAAGGCGAGCCGCGTCACCCGATCCGGCGCCCACCGGACGATCTCCTGGGCGACGTAGCCGCCCATCGACAGGCCCGCCAACGCGAACTGCTCCGGCGCATCGGCCAGCACGCGGCGCGCCATCGCCGGAAACGAATCGTCGCGGGTTAGGTCCGGAACCGAGGCGTCGGCGACATCGGCGAGTCCGGCGGTCTGCGCAGCCCACAGCCGTCGGTCGCATAACAGACCGGGAAGCAGCACAAGCGGCATCTTTTCAGTCATTTCCGCTGCCAATTCATGTCAGAACAGGGACACCTTCCGGGATTTCCCAGAAACAATTTGACTTTAGCCGCCTTAACCCCAATTAAAGTGCGGCGCATTAATGATACTGATGCCCGACGTGTATCCCAACCATTCACAAGACCGAAAGAAAGCAAAGTATCCTTTTCAATGAGTTTTTCCGACCTCGGCCTCTCAAATGAGGTCCTTCAGGCGGTCGAAGACGCGGGTTACAAAACCCCGACCCCCATCCAGGAACAGGCCATTCCTTATGTTTTAACCGGGCGCGACGTACTCGGTTGCGCTCAGACCGGCACAGGCAAGACGGCCGGGTTCACTCTTCCCATGATCGACATGCTGGCTTCCGGACGCGCTCGTGCGCGCATGCCGCGCTCGTTGATCCTGGAGCCGACGCGGGAGCTGGCGGCCCAAGTCGCCACCGCGTTCGACGTGTACGGCAAGTACCACAAGCTCAGCCAGGCGCTGCTCATCGGCGGCGAAAGCTTCGCCGACCAGGAGCGCAAGCTCGACCGCGGCGTCGACGTGCTGATCGCCACGCCCGGCCGCCTGCTCGATCTCTACGAGCGCGGTAAGATCATCCTGTCGGACACCAAAATCCTGGTGATCGATGAAGCGGACCGCATGCTCGACATGGGCTTCATCCCCGACGTCGAGCGCATCGTCGGTCTGTTGCCGCGCATCCGCCAGACGTTGTTCTTCTCGGCGACCATGCCGCCGGAAATCCGCCGGCTCGCCGACGCCTTCCTGAGCAATCCGAAGGAGGTGACGGTGGCGCCGCCCGCCTCGCCGGCCGCGACGGTTGAGCAGAACCTGGTCACGGTGCAACCCTTCGACAAGCGCGAGGCGTTGCGGCGCCTACTCCGCAGCGAGGATGTGAAGAACGCCCTGATCTTTTGTAACCGCAAGCGCGACGTCGATATTCTGCATCGTTCGCTGGTGAAGCACGGCTTCAACGCGGCGGCGCTGCACGGCGACATGACGCAATCGAAGCGCACCGAGACGCTCGAGAAATTCAAGGAAGGCGGCGTGCAATTGCTTGTGGCAAGCGACGTCGCAGCGCGTGGGCTCGACATACAGGGCCTGTCGCATGTGTTCAATTTCGACGTGCCGATCCACGCCGAAGACTATGT
>JASHUX010000252.1 GCA_030039775.1 Alphaproteobacteria bacterium
GAGAAGCGCGGCGATGAGCATGATCGGTGCCGTGCGGACTTCGAGACGCGGCCTATGGCCGTTCCTTAGGCCGAGCACCAATTATAGGGCCGTGAAGAATGGTCCCCATGCCGGGGAGCACGCAAAGCGTGCGTCTCGAAGCACGCCGAACGGTGCGGCCGTATGAGTTGGATCAGCAATTTCGTCCTGCCGAAAATCCGCGCGGTGGTCCCGGCACGGAAGGACGTACCGGATAATCTCTGGACCAAATGTCCGCAATGCGGCCAGCTCCTGTTCACCCGCGACCTTGACGCCGGCTTATTCGTATGCCCGTCGTGCAATTGTCATTTGCGGTTGGCGCCGGAGAAGCGGCTAGCGATGCTGTTCGACGGCGGCAGCTACCAGGCCATTGAATTGCCAAAGACGGTGGTCGACCCGCTGCGCTTTCGCGATCGGAAACGCTATGCCGACCGGCTCAAGGAGGCGCAGAACGGCGGTGACGCGCGCGACGCGTTGCAGGTGGCGCATGGCACGATAGGGGGCGCGCCCGCCGTCGTGGCGGCGTTCGATTTCGGCTTCATGGGCGGGTCGATGGGAGTCGCGGTCGGCGAGGGTTTGCTCGCGGCGGCGCGGCTTGCGGTGTTGCAAGAGGCGGCGCTGATCGTGGTGCCTGCGTCAGGCGGGGCGCGGATGCAGGAGGGCGTCTTATCGCTGATGCAGTTGCCGCGCACGACCATCGCCGTCGAGACAGTGAAGGCGGCACGTTTGCCCTACATCGTGGTGCTGACCGATCCGACGACCGGCGGGGTGTCCGCCTCGTTCGCGATGCTCGGTGACATCACGATCGCCGAGCCAGGCGCCGTAATCGGCTTCGCTGGCGCACGGGTGATCGAGGAAACCATCCGGGAGAAATTGCCCGAAGGTTTCCAGCGTGCCGAATATCTCCTCGAGCATGGGATGGTCGATTTGGTTGTGCATCGAAAGGATTTGCGCGACACGCTGATCCGCATCATCAGCTTATTGCGACGCCGGAGCGCTGCCGCGGCGTGAGTGACGAAACGGAAGCCCGGGTCGACGCCATTCTGGCGCGGCTCCTTGGGCTGCACCCCAAGCTGATCGACCTATCGCTAGACCGCGTGAAGCGACTCTTGCGCGACCTCGGCGATCCGCAGGACGCGATGCCGAACATCATTCATGTCGCGGGGACCAACGGCAAAGGTTCGACGCTCGCTTTTCTGCGTGCCTGTCTCGAAGCCGGCGGACGGCGGGTCAATGTCTTCTCTAAACCGCATCTGATGCGCTTCAACGAGCGCATCCGCATCGCCGGTAAGCTGATCGACGATGAATCATTAATCGGGCTGCTCGAGGAATGCGAGCGTGTCAATGCCGGGCAGAGCATCACCTATTTCGAGATCACCACCGCAGCGGCGTTCCTCGCTTTCGCCAGGCAACCCGCCGACGTAACGCTGATCGAGACCGGGTTGGGCGGCCGTTTCGACGCCAGCAACGTGTTCAAGGCGCCGCGCATCACCGCGATCACACCGGTGTCGCTCGATCATCAGCATTTCCTCGGCGACACGGTGGCGAAAATAGCCTTCGAAAAGGCGGGCATCTTCAAACCTCGCGTGCCGGCGGTACTGGCGCCGCAAACCCCCGAGGCCGAAGCCGTGCTGATGACCCGTGCCACGGAAATCGGCGCGCCGCTGTTCCGGTTCGGGCAGGATTGGCGCGCTTGGCCAGCCAACAATGGCCTTCATTACGAAAGCCGGAGCTGGAATTTCGATCTGCCGCCACCCGGCCTGTTGGGACGCCATCAGTACGACAATGCCGGCACCGCGATTGCCTGCCTCGATCGCGCGGGCTTCGATTTCGGCCAAATCGCGTTGGCCGATGGTTTGCGCCATGTGGAATGGCCGGCGCGCCTCGAACGGCTGAACGAGGGCAAGCTCGTCGATCTGCTGCCGCCCGGCTGGGAATTATGGCTCGACGGCGGACACAATCAGGCCGGCGGCGCCGCCTTGGGGGCGATGGCGCGCGAGTGGCAGGACAAGCCGCTGCACGTCGTCTTCGGCATGCTGGAGAGCCATGACGCGACGGCGTTCCTAAAATCGCTGGCACCCAACATCGCCGGCATCGTCACGGTCGCGGTTCCGGGCGAGGAGGCGTCGCGCAGCCCCGCCAGCGCCGCCGAAGCGGCGCGCGCCGCCGGGGTCAAGAATGTCGACATCGCGCTGGACGTAGCCGCGGCAGTCACCAAGGCTGCAACCGGCAAACCCGGCCGCGTGCTGATCTGCGGTTCGCTCTATCTTGCGGGCCACGTCCTGGCGAGGAACGCCGGTCGATAACGCGGATGGGCCGGCGACGCCGCGAAGCGCCGGCCGGCCCATCGAGCCCCAGACCGATGCGAGAGGCGGGCGGGGCTTTTCAGTCTTATTCGTGCGGACGGTTGCGGCCGCCGTTCTTGTTGTCGCGGCCCTGGTAATTGGCCGACGCCGGCGTCGCGCCACCGTGATTGTCCTCGAACATATGCCGGTCGTGACCGTTGTAACCGGCGCTGCGGTGATCGTCGGTGCCGCGCGTGGCGTCGTGACGGTCGTAGTCGGTCGCCGGCATGTCGCTTGCCGTACCGTGCATATGGTCATGCGGTGTGCGGGCCATCGCGGCGCGGCGCTCGTGACGCTCGCGCTCGTACAAATAAGGCCGCTGATAATAGCCATAGCCGTAGCCCTCGGCCGTGACGTCGTAGCCCGTGTCATAGTCGGCGTAGACGCCTTGATAGCCGGCATCGGTGGTTGCGGCCCCGTAGTTCGGCGGCGGTGCATAGCCGGAATAGGTTGCGCTATAGCCGGGATATGCGGGGGCGTCGCCGGCATCGGCATAACGGTCGCCGTAGCCATAGCCTTGGCCGGAACCATAGCTGCCATAGCCGGGGTAATAGCCGTTGTCGTCCGCATAGTCGTTGTCCGGCCGGTTCCAATAAAAGGCCGGGTTGTAGCCGTTATCGACCATCGTCGGCGGGCGGTTGATGACGGTCCAGGCCGCCGGCAGGGCGTCGGCGCCGCCTCCCGTTTTGGTTGCTTCCTTTGGAGGTATATCTGAACCGCGGGCCGCACCATCGCGGAATTTTCCCGCCGATTGACGGCGTCGCGCTTGCGCTGCGCCGAAAAGCATGGATTCTCCGGCGGTCCGATTGCGGCCGTCTTTTCGGGGGGGAGTCGATGACATACACGGAAAAGGTTCTTCAGCCCGGTGAGACGATCCGCTTTCACAGCCGAATCCACTGGATCATCTACGTCCCGGGCTTCGTCCTGATCGTCTTGGGCATCGTCGTCGCCGCGGCGCTGCGCCGCTACGGGCCGGTGACCGACAGCGGCAACGTGCCGGAATTGATCGCGCTCGCGGTCGGCGTGGTGTTCGGCCTGCTCAGCTTGCTTCGCGCCTGGTGGCGCCGTCTCACCACCGAAGTCACGGTCACGGAAAACCGCATCGTGTACAAGCGGGGTTTCGTGCGCCGGCATACGTTCGAAATGAACATGAACAAAGTCGAGAGCGTTCACGTCAACCAATCGATGTTCGGCCGTATCTTCGATTACGGCGATATCTTGATCCGTGGCACCGGATCGAGCTTCGAACCGCTGCACATGATCTCGCGGCCGCTCGAATTCCGGAATTTCGTGACGGCCTCCTAGCGGCTGAGCCACGCAAGTCGGTCGTGTCGGGCGTCGGGCCACCTGTTATCCCTGTTATTTGCTGGTTTTTATCAGGCGATCGTTAACCTCCCATCGGTCCGCCCGCAATTGGCTTCGTTCCGGAAATTCGATATCTTGTACGCATATCCCATCGCTATGGCGTCTAAACCCCTACCCATTGCTGATTCTTACGTCATTCAAAATATAACGCGTTTTGCGTCGATTTCAAGGATATTTTTCGGCCGGGCTAGAGCAGGTCCTTCAAGATCGGAATCAGCGGCTTGTCCGCCGGCGGCATGGCGTAGCGGTCGAGCCGCTCGGCGCGCACCCAGGACAGTTGCTGGCCTTCGCGCGCCGTGACCAGCCCTTGCCAGCGCCGGCAAACATAGAGCGGCATGAGCAGATGGAAATTCTCGTAGCGGTACGAGGCGAAGGTGAGCGGCGCCAGACAGGATTCATGCGTGTCGATGCCGAGCTCCTCCTTGAGCTCGCGGATCAGTGCCGCTTCCGGGGTTTCGCCTTCATGCACCTTTCCGCCGGGAAACTCCCACAGTCCCGCCATCGTCTTGCCCGCCGGGCGCTGCGCCAACAGCACGCGGCCGTCGGCATCGATCAACGCGACGGCGACCACGAGAATGACCGGTGGGGAATTCATGCGACAGCGATAGGGGCGCGGCGCGCGGCGCGCAAGCGCCATTCCCATTCGGCGCGTTATCGGGTCAAATCCGGCGCGGAGGGAAATCTTGGCAAAGCGATCGCTGACCGAGCGCCTCGTCCGCCGGGTCTATTACAAATATTTCGCGCGCAATCTGTTGTACGAACTGCAGATCCGCGCGCGCGCCGAGGCCGCGGATTACGCGCAGGCGCATATGACCGGCGCCATGATCTTCGAAAAGGCGGGTGCGCTCTTGCGATTCTGCGTCGATGAGGCGCCGCCGGGCGCGATCCTCGAATTCGGCGTCGCCGGCGGCGGCACGATCCGCGCGATCGCCGAACGCGCCAAGCATCGGTCCGTGCACGGCTTCGATTCCTTCGAGGGCCTGCCGGAAAATTGGAGCGGCCACCTCACCATGCGCGGCGCCTTCAATCAGGGCGGCAAGCTGCCGCAAGTGCCAGCGAACGTGACGCTGCATAAAGGCTGGTTCGACGCGACACTGCCGGCTTGGAAGGCGGCGCATCAGGACCGGATCGGTTTTCTCCATGTCGATTGCGACATCTATTCGTCGGCGCGCTTCGTGCTCGCCAATCTGGCCGACCGGTTCCAGGTCGGCACCGTGATTCGCTTTGACGAATATTTCAACTATCCGAACTGGCGGAAGCACGAATTCCGCGCGTGGCAGGAAACCGTCGCCGAATTCGGCCTGACCTACGACTACATTGCGTTCCAGGCGCAGGACGGCGCGGTCGCCGTCCGCGTCACCGGCCTGGGGACCCTGGCACCAGCGTCGTGACGGCGTCCGCGACGCTGTGGAACAGATGATCGGCACCGAGCAATGTCACTAAGCCGAACCGGTCGACCGCGTCTTGCGCGCGCGTCGATTCGAGCCGCGCCACCGCCACGTCGATATGCCGCTCGCGGCAATGGCGCAGCAGCGCCGCGATGCTTTGCGCCGCGGTGTAGTCGATCTCGACGATGCTGCTCGCCTCGATCACGAGCAGCTTTACGCCCGGGCGTGCTGCGATTTTCTGGTCGACGCCGCGTGTGAAAATGTCGGCGTTGAGAAACGCGAGCGGCGCCTGGAACCCCAACACCAATACGCCCGGGACCGTCTCGCCGGGCGCCGGCCACCAGATCGTCGTGCCGTGAATGCGCTGGAACTCGATTGCCTGCGCGCGGGCGATCGTCCACATGCCGTGCAGCAGCGACAACACGATGCCGATGCCGACGCCGTATTGAATCGGCAATACCACAATCGCGATCATGGTCGCGGCGATCAGCCCAAATTCGGCGCGCGACTGGCGCCAGACGCTGACGAATACCGATACCCGCGTGATCCGCTGCGCCACGAAAAACAGCACGCCCGCCAATGCCGCGGT
>JASHUX010000253.1 GCA_030039775.1 Alphaproteobacteria bacterium
ACGCGGAACGGAATCTTGGTCGCCGCGATCTTGCGCTTGGCTCTCACCAGACGTTGGCTCATGGTCGCGGGCGCGACCAGGAACGCCGAGGCGATGGCGGCCGCATCGAGACCGAGCACGGTCTGTAGGATCAGCGGTGCCCGCGCGGCCTCTTCGATCGCGGGATGCGCGCACGCGAACATCAACCGCAGCCGGTCATCGGGAATCGCCGCCTCGGTCGGATCGTGCTCGGTCATTTCGTCCGCCAGAATTTGCAGCACGTCGCCGGCGTCCTTATGGGTGCGGCGCCGGCGCGTCTGGTCGATCGCCTTGCGCCGCGCTACCGCGAGGAGCCACGCCTCGGGCGTCCGCGGCACGCCCGTCGAGGGCCAGGTGGCGAGGGCGGCGGCGAATGCCTCGGACAAGGCGTCCTCGGCCCCGGCCACATCGCCCGTGCGCGCGGCCAGATAAGCGACGAGCTTGCCGTAGCTGCGGCGCGCCGCCGTGTCGACGGCGCGCCTGCCCTCGTCGGCCGTCACTGCGTCACATTTTGACGACAGGCCGTACTTCCATCACGCCGTACTGCGCGCCCGGACAACGGGCCGCCCAGCTCAGGGCGGCATCCAGGTCCTTCACCTCGATGATGAAATAGCCGCCGAGCTGTTCCTTGGTCTCGGCATAAGGGCCGTTCAGCACCTTGATCTTGCCGTTCTCGGTCCGGACCGTGGTGCCGTTGGCGGACCGGTCGAGCCGCTCGCCGCCGATCAACACGCCCGCCTCCACCAGCGCCTTGGAATAGGCCATATAGGCACCGGTCACTTCCGTGACGTCGCGGTCGCGGATTTGCTGCAACCCGGCCTCGTTCTGATAGATCAGCAACATGTATTGCATCGGGCACTCCCTGGTTCGATAGCGACGCCAGCCGCCGCGTCATCCCAATGACGTTCGAACCGGGGGCAATTCGACAACGCCCGACTAATTTATCCAAGCGGATTCAAACGACCAGCTTGCGGTAGAGATGCCAGGTCGCATGGCCCAGCACCGGCACCACCACGACGAGCCCGACAAACAGCGGAATCGAACCGAGCGCCAGGCTAACGGCGACGATCAGGCCCCAAAGCGCGATCGGGCGCGGATTGGCCGCAGCGGCGCGGATGGAGGTCCGGACGGCCGTATCCAGCCCGGCGTCGCGGTCGAGCAGCAACGGAAATGACACGGTGCCGATGATCAGCACCGCCAAAGCGAACAGGAACCCTACGCCGGTACCGACCACGATCAGCGCCCATCCTGCTTTGGTGGCGAAAACATCGTGAGCGAACGCGCCGAGCGAGACGGGTGGCGCGGGGCCGAGCGTCACCACGTAGACAGTCTGCGCCGTGATCAGCCACAGGAAATACAGCGCGATCAGGACAAAGCCGAGGAACGCGACCGTGCCGAACGACGGTTCGCGCACCAAACTGAGCGCGTCGGCCCAGCCCGTGGCCTGTCCCTGTTCGCGCCGGCGGCTCATTTCATAGAGGCCGAGCGCGGCGAACGGCCCGACCAACGCGAAGCCGGAGGCGATCGGGAACAGCATCGGCAACAAGCCCTGCCCGAACACGGCGCGGGCCAAGACCAGGCCGACAATCGGATAGACGATACACAGAAAAATCACGTCGGTGCGGCAGGCGGCGAAATCGTCGAGCCCGTCCCGAAGCGCGTCACCGATATCCGCGACGCCGATTTTGCGGATCGCCGGCGCCGGTGAATGCAGCGTCGCCTCGGTGCGTCCGAGCGAATGGCTCGCGGCCTCGATGCCCGACGCCGCGTGCCTGACCTGATCCCAACTCCATTCAATCGGATTGCGTATTGTCACGGCGCATCTCCCACTCCGCTGGCTCGGAGACCGCGGAAAACCCGTGGCGAGACGCCCCCAACCGTCTTCGGTCACGGGGGTGATCCGCGACCTCACAAGCGGTTGCTTTACCCCCGGCCGAAACCGGGGCCGCCTGATAGATTAGGCTACGCAGGGGGCATGGCAAGAGTTAGATTTAGGCCGTGTGACGATGGCGAGGAGGATGCGATGATCACGCTTTATGCCGGCACCAGCCCCAATGTCCAAAAGATCTATCTGGCGCTCGAGGAAATGGCCCTGCCCTATCGGGCGGAGCCGGTCGATGTGTTCAACGGCGCGCAATTCTCCGACACGTTCCGCAAGGTCAATCCGCTGGCCAAAGTGCCCGCGATCACGGACAGCGACGGGCCGGGCGGAAAGCCCTTCACCCTGTTCGAATCCGGCGCCATCCTGATCTATCTGGCCGACAAGACCGGCAAGTTCCTGTCGAAGGAACCGGCGGCCCGCGCCCAAACGATCCAGTGGATGATGGTGCAGATGACCGGCATCGGGCCGATGTTTGGGCAATATGTCCACTTTGCCCGTTTTGCGCCGAAGCCCGGCAACGAATATTCGCTCAACCGCTATCGCACCCAGGCGCATCGTTTGACCGAAGCGATGGAAGGCCGCTTGGCCCAGGCGCCTTATCTCGGCGGCGACGAGTATTCGATCGCCGACATGGCGACGTTCCCCTGGCTGCGCGGCGTTCCCGCCTTGCTCGGCGCCGAGGCGGCACAGGCCTATCCGAAGGTCGTGGCCTGGGCCGCCAAGATCGCCGAGCGCCCGGCGACCAAGCGCGCCCTCGCGGCAGTCGAGGAACTGCGCGCCAAGCTCACCGGCTTCGACAAGGCGCAAGCCGATACACTGGACCGCGTCTTCGGCCGGGGTGCCTATACCGCGGCGTGATGCCGGAATTTCGCGGGGCGAAAGGGCCGGAATCTAAGGATTCTGGCCCTTGCCACATCTGTTCCGTTGCTCCTATAACTCGCTGCAACAGCCCGCCGTTTTGACCCTTTTCGCGATCGAGAATCGCCCGCCTCGAGAATTGCATGCCGGTATCCCAGACCCCGCCGTTTCGCGCCGATCATGTCGGAAGCCTGTTGCGACCGCCGCAATTGCTGGCGGCGCGCGAACAGGTCAAGGCGGGCAAGGCGTCGGCGGCCGAGCTTCGGGCGGTCGAGGACGAGGCGATCCGCCGCGTTGCCAAGATGCAGGAGGAGCTGGGCCTTCACGGCATCACCGACGGCGAGTTTCGCCGCCAAGCCTGGCATATGGATTTTCTCTATCAGTTCGGCGGCGTCACCAAGCAGCAAGACCCGCTGACCATCCGCTTCCACAACGACAAGGGCGACGTCGAGTTTCAGCCGTCGTCGCTCCGGATCACGGGCAAGCTTGAACTCGACAAAACCATCTTCGGCGAGGAGTTCAAATTCCTTCAGTCCGTCGTCAAGAGCGGCGTGCCGAAGCTGACCATTCCGTCGCCGTGCATGATGACCTATCGCGGCGGCAACGACGTGATCGACCGCCACGTCTATCCCGACATGGCGGAATTCCGCCACGACCTGGCGCGCGTCTATCGCGAGGAGATCGCCGGCCTCGCCCAGCTCGGCTGCACCTACCTCCAAATCGACGACACCAGCTTCGCCTATCTCAACGACCCCGATCAGCGCGCCTATGTCGCGTCGCACGGCGGCGACAAGGACAATCAGCATCTGATCAATCTCGCACTGTTCAACGCCGCAGTGCAGAACCGGCCGGCCGGCATGACGATCTGCGTCCATATGTGCCGCGGCAATCACCGGTCGTCCTGGGTTGCGTCGGGCGGCTACGATTACGTCGCCGACGCGGTGTTCAACCGCCTCGATGTCGACGGCTACTTCCTCGAATATGACGATTCGCGCTCCGGCGGGTTCGAGCCGCTGCGCTTCGTGCCCAAGGGCAAGAAGCGCGTCGTGCTGGGCCTGCTGTCGTCGAAACGCAGCGCGCTCGAGGAAAAAGACGCGATCCGCCGCCGCATCGACGAAGCGGCGAAATATGTCGCGCTCGATCAGTTGTGCCTGTCGCCGCAATGCGGCTTCGCCTCGACCGAGCTCGGCAATGCGCTGACGCTGGAACAGCAGAACGCGAAGCTGAGCCTGATCGTGGACCTGGCCCGCGAGATTTGGGGACCTTGATCCGCCGGATCGTCCTGGACTAAGACAACCGTAATCATCACTGGAGAGGCAAATGGCCGCGAA
>JASHUX010000036.1 GCA_030039775.1 Alphaproteobacteria bacterium
ACGTTCGATGGCGCCCTTCATGCCGCGCGCGGCGGGAATCAGCTCGAGCTCAGCGCCTAGGATCAACAGCATCTTGCGCCGCTCCAGCGACATGCTGTCAGGCATGGTGAGGATCAGCCGGTAGCCCTTCGCCGCCGCGACAAACGCGAGCGCGATGCCTGTGTTGCCCGAGGTCGGCTCGACCAGCACGGTGCGGCCCGGTTTGATGCGGCCGGCACGTTCCGCCGCTTCGATCATCGCGAGGCCGATGCGGTCCTTTACCGAGGCCAACGGATTGAAGAACTCGCACTTGCCGAGAATGTCGGCCTTGACGTTGTGCGCGGCGGCGATGCGCGCCAAGCGCACCAGCGGCGTCGCGCCAATGGTCTCGACGATCGAATCATAGACGCGGCCGCGGAACTCGGTCGCGGGCTTGGCGGGTTTGGCAGTATCGGGCATGACGGCCTCAACGGTTCCGATCTGCTATTATTGTAGGAACTTCCGGCGACGGGCGAAAGGTGACGGAAATGCCCCGGTGGCTCTTGCTCGCGGTGCTCGGCGTGGCAACTTGGTTGCCCGACACCACCAAAGCGGCCACGCCGGTCGACACACAAGGCGCCACTCAGTGCGACTTCGGCGCCTACGCCACCGACCCTAATCCAAAGGGCACTGACGTTCGGGCGGCGCCGCGCGCCGACGCACCGGTGATCGGGCATTTGCCGCCGCTCTACCGGCTAAGCCCGGACAATTCTACCGGCGCCGAGTTCCAGGTGATGGGCGCCAAGGACGGCTGGCTGCTGATCGGCAAGGGGAAGCATGCAATCGACAACAGTTTCGAGGGGCCGGGTTGGATTCCGGGCAACATCGCCAGCCTTAGCATCGGCGACGAGCGGCTATTCGCGGCGCCGAGCACCAACGCGCCGATCATCGTGTGGCTGATGGACATCGCGCGCGGCTGGGGCGGCGATTCGTTTGGGGTGACGCAAATCCTGTCGTGCCAAGGCCAATTCGCCGAGATCACGGTCCAGCCGCCGGACAAGAACCTCAAAGCCCGGAGCGGCTGGGTCACGGGCACCTGCACCTCGCAACTCACCACCTGCGATTACTCTTATCCCGACGGGGTCAAACGGCCGGAGGATTACCAGTATCCGAACGAGTGAACCTGGCGTGCGCCTTGAGGATGTGCCGACCGGCGAGTAAGACTGTCGGCCGCAAATATGGGTGCGTGGAGGAATAAATGGCCGAGAACAGCGACATCGTCGTCATCGGATCGGGGCATAACGGCCTCGTCGCGGCGGCCTATCTCGGTAAGGCGGGAAAGAAGGTGACGGTGCTGGAGCGCCAGCCCTGGTTCGGCGGCGGCGTTGTGACGCGCGATCTCACCCTGCCCGGCTTCCATCACGACCAGCATTCGATGGCGCATATCTTCATCCAGGCCAATCCGCTGATCAAAAACGACGAACTCGGCCTGATGTCGAAATACGGGATGAAGTACACCTACCCCGACATGCCGACGATCTCGGTGTTTCCCGACGGCGACACGATCCCCTTATGGCGCGACCGGCAGAAAAATTACCGCGAGCTGGAACGGTTCTCGAAGAAGGACGCGGAGAGCTATCTGAAATTCGCCGAGCTGGCGGCGGGCTATCTCCCGTTAGTGACGGGCGGCATGTATGCGCCGCCGGCGCCGGTCGGCGCGATGTACGCGATGATGGATCAAAGCCGCGAAGGCCGCGCGATGTTCCAGACCATGCAGAAAAGCGGCTACGACATCATCACCGAATGGTTCGAGAACGATCGCGTGCGGCTGCACCTGCTTCGCATTGTCAGCGAGCACCTGGTCGGACCGGAAGAAAAAGGCACCGGTCTCGGCCTGTTCGTATTTCTTGCCTTCCTCGAACAGTACGGCATCGGCGTGCCGGTCGGCGGCAGCGGCACGCTGACCCGGGCGCTCGCGAAGCTGCTCGAAGATAACGGCGGCCAGGTCGTCACCGGCGTCGATTGCGACCGCGTCATCGTCTCGGGCGGGCGCGCCGCCGGCGTGCATGCCAAGGACGGACGCGAATTCATGGCGAAGGACGGAGTTATCGGCGCGATCCATCCGCACGATCTTGGCGCGTTCGTCCCCGAGGTCGACAGGGACGTCGCCTGCGATGCGGCCAAGACGGAGATCGGTGCCAATTGCGTCTTCACCATTCACGCCGCGCTGAACGAGCCGCTGAAATTCAAGGCCGGCGATCATGTCGGCAAGGCAATGATGATCGAGCTGCTGCCGCCGAGCCTCAATCATCTGCGAGAGCATTTCGACGACCTGCGCTATGGCCGCATGCCGCGCGCGCGTCTCGTCGGCCTCGGCTCGCCGTCGAACCTCGATCCGAGCCGGGCGCCCGCCGGCAAGGCAACGATGCACGCGTGGGATTATTGCCCTTACGAGCATCCGCAAGGCGGGCACGCCGCGTGGGACGCGAAGAAAAAAGAATTCGCCGACAGCATGCTCGACCATATGAGCGGATACATCTCGAACCTGACGCCGGCCAATATCCTGGCCCATCACGACGATACGCCGCTCGATATGGAGCGTACCTCGTCGAGCTTCCGCCGCGGCGACATTCACGGCATCGCGCCCAATGCCTATCAGTCGGGCGCGCATCGCCCGACGCCGGAGCTCGGCAACTACACCGTGCCGGGAGTCGAGCGGCTTTATCTCGTCGGACCGTTTCAACATCCGGGCGGCGGCGTGATCGGCGCCGGCCGCGCCACCGCGATCAAAATGTTCGACGACATGCGGCTCAACTTCGACAAGATCGCCGCTCGGTAGGAGCATCCCATCCGTATCATCATTATCGGCGCGGGCGCCGCGGGACTGATGGCCGGGCGCGAATTGGCGCGCGCCGGCCACCGTGCCATCGTTCTTGAGGCGCGCGACCGGACCGGCAGCCGCATTTGGGAATTGCCGGCGGAGCTATTCGGTTATCGCGCCGAAGGCGGCGCTGAATTCATCCATGGCGAAGCGCCGGTAACGAAGGCGCTGGTCCGCGACGCGGGGCTGACATTGGTGCGCGGCCGCCGCGACGGCGAGCGTTGGGACAAACGTGGCGGCACGCTCACCGACGAAGAACCCGACACGCCCGGTTTTGAGGAACTGCCGGCGAAGCTCGCGGCACTCGACCACGACCTGCCGATCGCGGCATTTCTGGCGAAGAATTTTTCCGGTGACCGGTTCGCGCCGATGCGCCGCTCGATCATCCGCATGACCGAAGGCTACGACGCCGCCGATCCCAGCCGCGCCAGCACGTTCGCGCTCCGCGACGAATGGCTCGGCGGCGGCTTGCGCCAATCGCATCGCGTCGAAGAAGGCTATGGCGCGTTGATGGAGTTCCTCGCCGCCGAGATCCGCAATCATGGCGGCGCGGTCCATTTCAATGCCGAAGTGAAGGCCGTCGAGTGGCTGGGTGGCGCAACGGTACGGTGCGCCGACGGCGCCACGTTTACCGGCGACCGAGTCATCAACACCGTGCCACTGCCGGTGCTGCGTGACATCGACGTTCGGCCCGCCATTCCGGAAAAGCTTAACGCCGCCGACGCGATCGGTTACGGCGACGTCATCAAGCTGCTGTTCCGGTTCAAGGATCTCTGGTGGCGCAATGCACTCGGCCGCGATCTGTCCCGGCTATCCTTCATGATTTCGGACGAGTTCGTTCCGACATGGTGGACGCAATATCCCAGGCCACATCCGGTCCTGACGGGCTGGTTCGCCGGACCGCGCGCGGCGAAATCCAACCTGTCTGAAGCGGCATTGATTGAGGCCGGGCTCGAAGCCCTCTCACGAATTTTCGAGAAGGACGTAACTCAGTTGCAGGCGTCGCTCACGAGCGCGCGGGCCCTTCACTGGGGCCAGGACCCGTTCGCGCGCGGCGCCTATTCGTACGCCACGCCCGAAAGCCATGCCGCACAAGACGAACTAGCTAAACCCGCGGGCGGCGTCCTCCATTATGCCGGCGAAGCAATGTACCGCGGCACCGATATGGGCACCGTCGAAGCCGCGCTCGCCAACGGCAAGGACACGGCCGCGCGGATTTTGGCAGGCTAGCTGTTGCGCCCGATCGGCGCGCCGGGGGCACCGCCGCGCGCGATTGTGCCGCCTTCGATGTTGATCATCGTGCCCGTCACGTAGGAGGCGCGATCGGAGGCGAGGAAGGCGACCATGCCGGAGATTTCATCGACCCGCGCCGGCCGGCCATAGGCCATGCCGTTGAAGCGATTGCGCCGCCAGTTGTCCAAATCTTGCGGCGCGACCTTTTCCTCGGCTTGCTTTTGCAGCCACTGCAGGCGCGGCGTATCGACCGGCCCGGGATTGATACCGACAACGCGCACCCCATACCGAATGCTTTCGCCGCCGAGACTGTTGGTGAAATTGATAACAGCGGCATTGCCCGGTCCGCCGCAGATATAACCCGCACCGGTCAGCACGCCGCCTGCGCCCACGATATTGATGATGACGCCGCGCCGGCGATTGCACATTTCCTTATAAACGATGCGCGTAATGCCGAAATAGCCGAACAGCTTCAGTTCCCAACCTTCGCGCCAACGATCCTCGTCCACCTGATCGAGCGTGCCGCCCGGAATCGCGCCGGCGCAATTGACCAGAATGTCGACCCCCGCAGCCTCGCGCGCGAACGCGTCGCGCGGCCCGCGCTTCGACAGATCGACGGCATGGGTGACGACGGAAACGCCGAAGCGCTTCTTGATGTCGTCCGCCGCGGCTTTCAATTCGTCGGCGTTGCGCGCCGCAATGTGCAGGTTCACGCCCTCGCCCGCCAATTCCTCCGCGATGCCGAGGCCGATGCCTTTGCTGGCGCCGGTAATGGCCGCCGTCTTCCCTTTGAGATTAAGTTCCATTCAAATCTCCACCACGATGTAGTTTTCGTCGCGCGACACCGGATAGGTTTCCGCCGTATACGGACCTTCGGCGACGCGCTCGCCGGGTTCGACGGTGACGTCGTAGGCACGCGTGCGCACCTTCTCCGGATCGATGTATGAGCGGCCGGTCCGAATATCGAACTCCCACCCGTGCCACGGACAGCGCAGGATCTCGCCGGGCCGCGACGTGACGAACGTGCCGGGCCGCTTCGATTCGAACAGCGCCGTGCGCCGCCCTTTGCACAACGGCCCGCCTTCGTGCGGGCAGCGGTTCAGAAGCGCGAAATACTCGCCGCCGAGGTTGAAGATCGCGATCTCGCGGTTGGCAACGGTGACCGCCTTGCTTTCGCCGAGCGGAATCTCGTCAGCCTTGGCGACGACGTAACGCTCAGGCACCGCTATTGCAGTCCGTACAGATTCTTGGCGTTGTCGCAGAACAACAATTTGTGTTGTTCCGGCGTCAGGCGCAGTCGCGCGAACGCAAATTTGGGATCGTCGAAATCCCAATGCGGATAGTCCGTCGAGAATAGGATCTTGTCCCAGCCCACCCAATCCATCGCGTCGAGCATGTGGCGCGGGTCTTCCGGCTCTTCGATCGGCTGGCTGGTGTACCAGAAATGCTCGCGCACATATTCCGATGGCAGGCGTTTCAGATGCGGCACCTCAGAGCGCAGCGTCTTCCAATGCTTGTCGAGGCGCCAGCACAGTGATGGCACCCACACGAACCCACCCTCGACCAGG
>JASHUX010000037.1 GCA_030039775.1 Alphaproteobacteria bacterium
CCCGGAATTTCGAGGTGTGGACGATCGCGCCGAAGAACGCCATCCGCCATTATTGGCGCGACGGATCGTCGCTCGAATGGTCGCTCGCCGAGACGCAGGCCAACGATTGCGCCGAAAGTCCGACCGTGACCGGCACGACGTACAACCGGAACTTCGAATATATCTACCGCACGACGGCGAACCGGCTGCACCACCGCTATTTCGATCAATCCACCCAGAAGTGGGGGGATGGCGGCGTGTTCGGCCCGACGAATGCCACGTGCGGCCCCACCTTCATCCAAAGTGTGGAAGGCGGCGGAGACGTTCGGCTCCAATATCGACAGTCCGCCCGTAATGGTCGAAGGCCAATACGGCGCGTCGGACGAAACCAAACAAGGCAATTACGAACTCTGCGTCGCCGTCAACGGCGCCATTCAGCATTGGTGGCGCGACAATGGCGGCACGGGCAAATGGTCGATGAGCACGACGTTCGGCAGCAATATCGACCAAGTGCTCGGCCTGATCGAAGGCAGCTTCGGCTTCGACCTCGAACTGGTCGCCTTGCTGAAAGACGGCTCGCTGCAGCACTATTGGCGCGAATCCGGGGGTGCCGAAGCGTGGCATGCCGGTCCGATTTTCGGCTCGACCACGAAGTAACGGAGGGGGGCTTGCCCGCGGCGGCGGTTGCCGCCACGGGATTGCAATGGAAGAACTGATCCTGCCTGTTGGCGGCCGGCGCACGATAACCCTGCCGGGGTTGGGGAGCGCCGGCTACCAATGGTTCGCGATCGTGGACGCCCCTTCGATCGCGAGCGTCGAGAAGCGCGGTACCGTGCCGCGCGGCCCGGCGACGCCACAAGGCAGCCGTGACGAGCAATTCGAAGTCCATGCGTTGCGGGCGGGCCAAACCGTCCTGCGTTTCGTCCAGCGGCGGGCTTTCGAAACCGGCCGGCCGCCTCATGCCGAAAGGGCTTTCGTCGTGCGGGTGCAATAGCGCACCGCCGTTGGAGCCTCTTCACCCGCGCCGGGGGATGACTATACTGGCGGCATGGCGCATTGGACGCTCGACGATATCCCGTGGCAGAAATTCGACCGGGCCAAGGTCGATCCGGAGATCGTGCGCATCGTCAAGGCGGCGAGTCTGGTCGAGCAGAATGGCGGCGACTACACCGAGTATCTGTGCGGCGTGTTCGGCGACGATCCCGCGTTTCAGGACGTGGCGCGGCGCTGGGGCGGCGAGGAGATCCAACACGGCCAGGCGCTGGGACGTTGGGCGATGCTCGCCGATCCGACCTGGGATCACGCCAAGGCGGCGGCGCGATTCACGGCCGGCTTCCGCGTCAACGTCAACGCCACGCAATCGTTGCGCGGCACGCGCACCGGCGAACTCGTGTCGCGATGCATCGTCGAGACGGGGACGAGTTCCTACTACACCGCGCTCTACGAAGCAGTGGACGAGCCGGTGCTCAAGATCATTTGTCACAACATCGCGGCGGACGAGCTGCGCCACTACAAGCTCTTCTACACCCACATGAAGCGCTATCTCGACATCGAGGGCCTGAACAAATGGCGGCGCTTCCGCATCGCGTTTCAGCGCATGCGCGACGCCGAGGACGACGAGCTGGCCTACGCCTATTACGCCGCCAACGAGGGCGACGTGCCGTATGACCGCAAGCGCTATAACGGCGCCTACGCGCGGCGCGCGATCGGCGTTTATCGCTGGCACCATGTCGAGCGGGCGATCGCGATGGGTTTCAAGGCGGCGGGGCTAAAGCCCCACGGCCGCGTCAATATGTGGGCCGCGCATGTCGCGTGGTGGGGCCTGCAAAAGCGCGCGGCTCGCCTGGAGCGTATCGCCGCGTAAATTTTCCCGTTGCGAAAAAGGTGAGGCGATGAATCAGGATGCGAAGAAGACCGCGCTGCGGATGATTCCCTACGGGCTGTACGTGCTGACTGCCGACGACGGTAAAGGCAATGTCGCCGCCGCGACGATCAATTTCGTGACGCAGAGCTCGTTCGCGCCGCCGCTTGTCACGCTCGGCGTCAAGGCGGATTCGGGTGCCTATGCCATCCTGAAACAGACCGGCGCCTTCGTGCTCAACGTCTTGGGCAAGGATCAAAAAGGCGCGGCCTTTACATTCTTCAAGCCGGCCAAGGTCGAGGGCGGCAAGATCAGCGGCATGGCCTTCACCAAGGGCGCGGTCGGCGCGCCCTTGTTAAGCGACGCGCCCGCCGCGATCGAATGCCGGGTCAAGAAAATCGTCGAGGAAGGCGATCATCATGTCGTCGTCGCCGAAGTGGTCGAGGCGCATCTCAACAAGCCGGTGACCGGCCGGCCCGACCTCGTCACGCTCGAAATGAAGGACCTCGGCGACAACGTGTTCTACGGCGGCTAGGCGGCTCGCCACTCTTCTCTGACGGCGGGATCGGTCTCCGCCGGCGCGTACCGGAGACGTAATTGCGCGGCCCGCTTCTCGTCGAGGCGGCGCAAAGCCCACACCGCCATCGCGCGCACCAGCGGCGACGTATCGCCGAGCCGCGCTTCGACCGCGTCGAGCAAGGCGGTGTCGCCGCTATTGCCGATCGCGATCATGACGTTGCGCAGGAACCGGTCGCGGCCGGTGCGCTTCACGGGCGAGCCGGAAAACATTCGGCGGAATGCGGTGTCGTCCAGCGCCGCCAGCTCGGCGAGACGCGGCGCCGAGAGATCGTGGCGCGGCTGGAGCGCCGTCTCGCGCGCGGCATGGGCGAATTTGTTCCACGGGCATACGGCAAGGCAGTCGTCGCAGCCATAGATGCGGTTCCCCATCAGCGGCCTGAGCGCTGCGTCGATATGGCCTTTGTGCTCGATCGTGAGATACGAGATGCAGCGCCGCGCATCGAGCACGTACGGTTTGACGAAGGCGCGCGTCGGGCAGACATCGAGACACGCCTGGCATTGGCCGCAATGATCGGTCTCGCCGTCATCGGGCGGTAGGTCGAGGCTCAGATAAATCTCGCCGAGGAACAGCCACGATCCGTGCGCACGCGACACGAGATTGGTGTGCTTGCCTTGCCAGCCTACGCCGGCGCGCTGCGCCAGGGGCTTTTCCATCACCGGAGCGGTGTCGACGAACAGCTTCAATTCGCCCGGCGCGATTTTCTCGAGGGCGCGCGCCAACGTCTTGAGCCGCGACTTGATCAGTTCGTGATAATCGCGGCCCCGCGCATAGACCGAAACCGTGCCGAGATCGCGGGCGTCGAGCGACGCGAGCGGATCGTCCTCGGGCCCGTAATTCATCGCGCACACGACGACGGTCCTCGCCTCTGGCCAGAGTTCGCGCGGATCGCCGCGCTGTTCGGCGCGCGCCTGAAGCCAGCCCATGTCGCCGTGGAACCCTTGCGCCAGATAATTGGCGAGATGCGCGCGCGCCCCCGCGCTCAACTCGGCGCGCGCGAATCCGACCGCGTCGAAGCCGAGCTTGAGCGCGGCGTCGCGAATGGCGGATTTGATGTCGGATGGGCTTGTCGCCATAGCGGGCCAGAGCCTATCCATTTCCCCGATGGACACCAAGGAATTGGCCGCGACGTTGCTTGCCTGGTACGACCGGCATCGCCGCGATCTGCCGTGGCGTGCCAAGCCCGGCGAACGGCCGGACCCCTATCGCGTCTGGCTCAGCGAGATCATGCTGCAACAGACCACCGTTGCCACGGTGGGGCCGCGATTCCTGGCGTTCCTCCGCCGCTGGCCGACGATCGAAGCGCTGGCGGCGGCGCCGCTCGACGACGTGCTGCATGAATGGCAAGGGCTCGGCTATTACGCGCGAGCCCGCAACCTCCATGCCTGCGCGCGCGAGGTCCTGACGCTTTACGGCGGCAAGTTCCCCACCGACGAGGCGATGCTGCGCGCGCTCCCCGGGATCGGCGCCTATACCGCCGCCGCGATCGCGGTCTTCGCCTTCGACCTGCCGGCAACCCCGCTCGACGGCAATATCGAGCGCGTGTTGGCGCGCCTCTTCGCCGTCGACGAGCCGCTGCCCGGCGCCAAGGAAAAAATCCGCGCGCTTGCCGCGACGCTGACCCCGGCCGCACGGCCCGGCGATTATGCCCAGGCGGCGATGGATCTCGGCGCCACGATCTGTACTCCGGCGCGGCCCGCCTGCGCGCTCTGCCCGTGGCGCAAGCCGTGCCGCGCTCGCGCTCGCGGGATCGCCGAGGACTTGCCGCGCTTTCCTCCGAAAAAGACCAAGCCGCGGCGTTACGGCGTGGTGTTTTGGGCGGTGCGGCCGGACGGCTCGGTGCTGCTGCGCCGGCGGCCGGAGCAGGGACTTTTGGGCGGCATGATGGAGTTCCCCTCGACGCCCTGGGCCGATTCGCCTTGGACCGCCGACGCGGTGGCCGAGGAGAGCCCGGTTAAGGCTCGATGGCGGCCTCTACCGGGCGCGGTGCGGCATGGATTTACCCATTTCGATCTGACGCTTGGCTTATGGCTTGGATCGGCTCCAAAGACCGTGCCGGCGGGCTATGTTGCGGCGCAACCCAGCGCATTCCGGGATTTCGCCCTGCCGACTTTAATGAAAAAGGTCGCCGCCCATGTCAAAGATGCGACAAGCCGCTTGGAGCGAAAGGGGTAACGGCGCTAACATCCTGTTTGCGTACTGAGTTACCGGTCCACCGGATCAGGAGGAGCCATGACCGCAGAAGATCGCATCGTAAGCCTCCGGGCCCGTCACAAAAGCCTGGAGGAAGCCATCGATCAGGAATCGCACCGCCCGCACCCGAATACCGATCAAGTCGCCGACTGGAAGCGACAAAAGCTCCGAATAAAAGACGAAATCGCGGCCATCGAGCACCCGCACTAGACCCGAACCGAACAGCACCCGCTAATTTGCCGCCGCGCGCACGACGCGCTTGGCGTTGTCCGATCTTGGCGGTTTAATCCCCCCAATACAGTCTGATTCGCGGCGTCGGAAATCATCTCCGCGTCGTCCCTGCGTAAGCAGGGACCCAGAACAAGCGACGCGCGGGCGCCCTGGATGCCCGCTGTCGCGGGAATGACGTGTGGGGGTGGTCCGGTCGACGCCGATCAGATGCCAAGACGTGAGGAACGCCATGCCCAGCCGCTATGACGAGGTCTATCGCCGCTCGCTTGCCGATCCTCAAGGTTATTGGGCCGAGGCGGCCGAGGCGCTGGATTGGGATAAGCGGTGGGACAAGGTGCTCGACGATTCGCGCCCGCCGTTCTATCGCTGGTTCGCGGGGGGCAAGCTCAACACCTGCTACAATTGCCTCGACCGGCATGTGATGAACGGTGACGGCGACCGCGTCGCGCTGATCTACGACAGTCCCGTCACCAACACGATCAAGCATTTCACCTACGCCGAGCTGACGCGCGAGGTGGCGAAGCTCGCCGGCGCCATCAAGGCGCAAGGCATCGACCCCGGCGACCGCGTGCTGATCTATATGCCGATGGTGCCGGAAGCGGCGATGGCGATGCTTGCCTGCGCCCGTATCGGCGCGATCCATTCCGTCGTGTTCGGCGGCTTCGCGCCGCGCGAGCTCGCCAGCCGCATCGACGACGCCAAGCCGAAGCTGGTGCTTTCCGCGTCGTGCGGCATCGAGGTTCATCGCGTCATCGCCTACAAGCCGTTGCTCGACGAAGGCATCGCGACATCGACGTACAAGCCCGCGCATTGCATCGTCCTGCAACGGCCGCAGGCGAAAGCGGAAATGGTGCCGGGCCGCGACCTCGACTGGCAAGAAACCGTGGCGAAGGCGCCGCCGGCGGATTGCGTCAGCGTCGCCGCGACCGATCCGCTTTACATCCTCTACACCTCCGGCACCACCGGGAACCCGAAGGGCATCGTGCGCGACAATGGCGGCCACGCCGTCGCGCTCAACTGGACCATGAAATACTTCTACGGCATGGAGCCGGGCCAGACCTTCATGGCCGGCTCCGATGTCGGATGGGTGGTCGGCCATTCCTACATCGTTTACGGCCCGTTGATGTACGGCCTGACCTCTGTGCTGTTCGAAGGCAAGCCGGTCGGCACGCCGGACGCGGGCGTCTATTGGCGCCTGGTGCAGGATCACAAGATCAACGCCATCTTCACCGCGCCGACCGCGTTCCGCGCCATCCGCCGCGACGATCCCGACGGCAAGCTGATTCAGAAATACGATCGCGCGTCGTTGCACACCTTGTTCCTCGCCGGCGAACGCTGCGATCCGCCGACCATCGCTTGGGCCGAGGAAAAATTGAAAATCCCGGTGATCGATCATTGGTGGCAGACGGAGAGCGGCTGGGTGATGGCGGGGAATTGCGTAGGCCTCGGCCGCTTGCCGGTGAAGCACGGCTCGGTGACCAAGCCGGTGCCCGGCTGGGATCTGCATGTGCTCGGCACCGACGGCCACGACGTGAAGGCGGGCGAGATCGGCGCCATCGCGATGAAGCTGCCGCTGGCGCCCGGCTCGTCGCCGACGCTGTGGAACGCGGACCAACGCTACATCGACGCCTATTTGAAGGAGTTTCCCGGCTATTACGCCACCGCCGACGCCGGCTATATCGACGAGGACGGCTATGTCTTCGTGATGACCCGCACCGACGACGTCATCAACGTCGCCGGCCATCGCCTCTCGACCGGCGCGATGGAGGAAGTGGTCGCGGCGCACGAGGACGTCGCCGAATGCGCGGTCATCGGCATCGCCGACGAATTGAAAGGGCAGGTGCCGCTCGGCTTCATCGTGCTCAAAGCCGGCACCAACACGCCGCAAGAAACGGTCTCTAAGGAAGTGCTGGCGCTAGTGCGCGAGCGCATCGGCGCGGTGGCCAGCCTCAAGGCAGCGCTGGTGGTGCAGCGTCTGCCCAAGACGCGCTCCGGCAAAATCCTCCGCGGCACCATGCGAAGCATCGCCGACGGTCAGGACTACAAAATGCCCGCCACCATCGACGACCCGGTCATCCTCGACGAAATTACCGGGCATCTGAAAGACGCGGGCCTCGCCAAGGCGGTGGCCAAATAGCCATGAGCTCCCGCAAGCAACTCCGCCTCGGCGCGTTCATGCGCCCGGTCGGCATCCATACCGCGTGGTGGCGCTATCCCGGCGCCTACCCGGACGCCAATTTCAACTTCAACCATATCCGCCGCTTCGCGCAGACGCTGGAGCGCGGCAAGTTCGACGCGTTCTTCATGGCGGATCATCTCGCCGTGCTGAACATGCCGATCCAGGCGCTGAAGCGCAGCGCCACCGTCACCTCGTTCGACCCGATGATCCTGCTGCCGGCGCTCGCGACCGCGACCACGCATCTGGGCTTGATCGCGACCGGCTCGACCACGTTCGACGCGCCGTACCATGTAGCGCGGCGCTTTTCGTCGCTCGATCATTTGAGCGGCGGCCGCGCCGGCTGGAACATCGTCACCACGTCGAATCCCGACGCCGCGCTCAATTTCGGCCTCGACGAGCACATGGAGCACGACGAGCGCTATCGCCGGGCGCGCGAGTTCTACGACGTCGTCACCGGCCTGTGGGATTCGTGGGCGGACGACGCGTTCATCCGCGATGTCGAGGAAGGACTCTATTTCGATCCCGACAAACTCCATGTCCTCGATCACAAGGGCGACTATTTCAAGGTACGCGGGCCGCTCAATGTCGCGCGGCCGCTCCAGGGTTATCCGGTGATCGTGCAGGCGGGCGCGTCGGAAACCGGCCGCCAATTCGCCGCCGAAGTCGCCGAGGTGATATTCGGCTCCTCGCTCGATCTCGCCGCCGCCAAGAAATTCTACGCCGACGTCAAGGGCCGCATGAAAAAGCTCGGCCGCGATCCCGATCATTTGAAAATTCTGCCCGGCTGCTTCGTCGTCGTCGGCGACACCGACGACGAGGCGAAGGCGAAGCGCGCCAAGCTCGACAGCCTCGTTCATTACGACAGCGGCATCGCCTCGCTCTCGATTCAGCTCGGCACCGACGCGTCTAAATTCGATCCCGACAAGCCGCTGCCGGAGATTCCGCAAAGCAACGCCAGCCAGTCCGGCCGCGACCGCATGGTCGAGATCGCGAAGCAGACCGGCTGGACCGTGCGCCAGTTAGCGCAACGCGCCGGCTCCTATTACGGCAACGCCATGGTCGGCACGCCGAAGACCATCGCCGACCAAATGGAGCAATGGCTCGACGAGGAAGGTTCGGACGGATTCAACATGCTGTTCTCGCACGTGCCGGGCGGGCTCGATGAGTTCGTCGACAAAGTGGTCCCGGAATTGCAACGGCGCGGCATCTTCCGCCGCGACTACGAGGGAAAAACGTTAAGAGAAAATCTGGGCCTGCCGCGTCCTGTTAACCGATTTTTTGCTCAAACTTAGCAAAACTGGCCCGCTTTTTGCATTAATTGGGCTTGTATTTTGCACTGCAGCATCATAAAACCGGACCATGGCTTTTGGTCTGAGGCTCGACCTGCGGCAAACGCAGGCGCTGGTAATGACGCCCCAGCTGCAGCAAGCGATCAAGCTGT
>JASHUX010000254.1 GCA_030039775.1 Alphaproteobacteria bacterium
TGCCCTGGTTGATGCGATGGGCGTTGACGATAATCTGGCTCGCCGCGGCCTGACGGAATATCTCGGTCAGGCGCACGACCGGCACGGCGCCCGATGAGATGATGTCGGCGAGCACCTGGCCCGGGCCGACGGAAGGGAGTTGATCAATGTCGCCGACGATCAGTACCGCGGCATCGTCCGGCACGGCCTTCGACAGCGCCTGCATCAGTAGGACATCGACCATGGAGGTTTCGTCCACCACCAGGAGATCGCAGTCGAGCGGGTTGTCGGTATCGCGTTTGAAGCCGCCGGTCAGGGGATCGATTTCGAGCAAGCGGTGGATGGTCTTGGCCTCGAAGCCGGTCGCTTCGGTCATGCGCTTGGCGGCGCGGCCGGTCGGGGCGCATAGCAGCAGCCTCACACCCTTCGCCGAAACAATTCGCAGTATGGCGTTGACGATGGTGGTCTTGCCGACGCCAGGGCCGCCGGTGATGACCACCACCTTGGAGCGCAGAGCGAGCCGGATCGCCTTTTTTTGACTATCGGCCAGGTCGAGCCCCGTGCGCTGCTCAACCCATGGCAGTGCCTTCGCCGGATCGATGACGGGCCAGGGAACCGTGCTGTTCACAAGCCGCAACAGGCGCTCGGCGATTACCCGCTCGGCCCGATAAAGGCGGCCCAGGAAGACGCAGGGCGTGTCGCCGACGGTATCCGCGATGACGGCATCATCGGCCAATTCAAGATCGAGCGCGGTTCGGACAAGTTCCGCCGGGACCTCGAGAAGGCTTTCCGCGAGCGGCACGAGTTCGGTCGTTGGCAAACCGCAATGGCCCTCGTCCATCGCCTCCGTCAGGGCATAGGAGATGCCGGCGCGCACCCTGATCATCGCCGTCTTCTCGATACCAAGCTTCATCGCGATCGCATCGGCGGTCTTGAAGCCGATGCCGCGGATGTCACGCGCCAAACGGTAGGGGTTTTCCGACATGACCTGAACGGCATCGACGCCGTAGGTCTTGTAGATGCGCACCGCCCGTGCCGTGCCGACCCCATGGCTGTGCAGAAAGACCATGATCTCCCGTACAACCTTCTGCTCGGCCCACGCATCCGTAATCCGGCCGGCCCGCACCGGGCCAATCCCCGTGACCTCTCGCAACCGGCCGGGTTCGGCCTCGATCGTGTCGAAGACCTTGTCGCCGAAGGCGCGGACCAGTTTCTTCGCGTAGACCGGGCCGATGCCCCGGATCATGCCGGAGCCAAGGTATTTTTCGATGCCCTCGATCGAGCTCGGCGCCGAGGTCTTCAGGAACCGCGCCTTGAACTGCTGCCCATGGAGGCGGTCGTTGACCCATTCGCCCGATGCCGTGACCCATTCGCCGGCGGAAATCACCGCGGCGTGGCCGACGGTGGTGACAAGGTCGCGGTGTCCGCGTGCCTTGATCCGCAACACACAGAACCCGTTTTCGGCGTTGTGATAGGTAACGCGCTCGACTAACCCCGCCAGAACTTCTTGGGTCGATGATTCCGATTGCAGCCTCGGCGCGCTGTTCACGAGGTACCAAGGTCCGTGGCGGTCAATAATTCTTTGATCGTGGTGAACCGCCGAATTCTCTCCGCGGCTGCCGCCGGGCTCTCGGCGATCGCCTCATCCTCTGCCGTCAGGTCAGTGTCGTTGTCGCGCTGCTCCTGCTCAACCCGCGCGATATGCGTCCCTATCTCCTGTGGCGTGAACAGGCGCCTCACCCGCGACACAAACCGAGGTAGCTCTCTCGCAAACTCGGGATGGTGGGACGCAGCATCGGGAAAATGCAGCAATTTCTCCGCGATCAGATAATCGAATGCGGCCTTGAGGCCATAGCGTCGCTTAATCTCTTCCGCCGCCTCGCACTGCTCAACCCAAATCCGATGCATTTTTCGGTCGCTCACAGCCAACCCCTCGTTTCAACCAGGTTGTCTCACGGTCTATCCGCCGCCAGCCGCGGGGACGGCGATTGGGGGGTATCAGAGCACGCTCGGCGGCCACGCGAAAAGAGAGCCTCATGGGCGCTTCGTCGCGCGCCGAGCCGCCTCGCCGGCCGCCCTACTGAACTGGTGGCGTGGGATGCTAATAACGGCGAAGCGCCGACGTTCTTCGGGAAGCGCCTCGTAATCCGCCTCGATGAAGATTTCAACCGTCTCGTCGCTGGAATGAAGCTCGACGCGAATCGGCGAATCGCCGAAATCCACTTCGTGGCGCCGGCCATTCTCTCCTCGGATAATCACGTAGGGCAACGCTTTTCTCCGTAAGTCGGCGCGGTTTCTGTGAAATCATCACACCGGCTGCGCAAAGCTCAATTCGTGGCCATCCGGGTCGGCAAGGTGGAAGAAGCGCTCACCCCATTCCGCATCCCGCGGCGGCGCCTCGGGCCGATACCCTTTAGCCACGACGCTGGCGTAGAACGCGTCCACGTCCGAAACGTAGAAGATCGCGCGGCCCCACCAGGACCACTGTCGATCGGCTGACTGGGCGATGAGATTGAGATAACCGGTTCCCGCCCGAAAACTCGTGAACAAAGCGTCCTCGCCGCCATGAACAAGCTCAAACCCGAGCGCGTCATAGAAACGGACTGCGCGGGCCATATCGTGGGTCGCCAGCGTGATCGCGCTGATCGCCTCAATCATCGGGAAGGACTCCACCGTGCAGGGCCAGGCTCGAGCCAATCCATGTTCATCGCTCCTCGTCTCACTGGTATATGCCGAGCCGATGCGCCAGTGAATCAAGGCGGCTCCGCGGCCCCATCACGCGCCGTTCCGCGATGCGGCCATCAAAGTGGCGGGTGTGGTCGGTCTTTAAGCGCCAGATAACACGATACGCTCGAAACTTTGAAACCCCCAAACCCTTATAGATACTTATAGTGAATTGGGGATTTCAAACTTCCGACAGGAATAGATAAGCCGAACCTGTGATCAAATCGGGCAGCCTACGGGCGTGGGGGCGAGATCGTGCTGATAACCTGCCGCCCGCCGCTAGCCCTGGCAGGCGTAGCGAACCCGCTTTCGGCCGGGTCATCACCTTATGAGGGAGGTAACTCTGCGTTGGACAAGGGCCACATCGGCTCGTCGGCTCGTGCCATATCGGGCAGGCGATAAGCTGACGCGCCTTTGCGAAACGCCAAATGCCGATTTTCACCTTGGCTTAACCGAGTCGCGCGATTGTCTTGCTCCGGCCGAGAACCGGACGGATCAAGCGAGCAACGGGTTTAGCGTCGAGCGCGTTCATGTCGTCATCGGCTTTGATTAAAGAGGGTCGGGCAAGCGGCCTATCCGGTTCGGCACTGGTGTTCCCTGCCACCGTCTTTTTGGGGGCGCTGTTGTTGTTCGCGGTCGAGCCGATGATCGCCAAAATGATCTTGCCTTGGTTCGGTGGCGCGGCCGAGGTCTGGATTGTTTGCCTGTTGTTCTTTCAGGTGGCGTTGCTAACGGGGTATCTCTACGCCCACCTGCTCCGGCGTTGGCTAACGCCGGAGTGGCAGCGCATGATCCATCTCGGATTGTTGCTGTTGAGTCTCGGCGCTCTGCCGGTGATGCCATCGGCGGCGTGGAAGCCTGTGAACGACGGGGCACCGCTCTGGCAGATTCTCGGCCTCCTTACCGGCACGATCGGACCGCCGTACGTACTGCTCGCGGCGACGAGTCCGCTGATGCAAAGCTGGTGGGCGCAAGAGCGCGGCGGCGCCGCCTCGCCTTATCGCCTGTTCGCGCTATCGAACGCTGGCTCGCTATTAGCTTTGCTTGCCTACCCCGTCGCTGTCGAGCCATTCCTCGCCACAGACATGCAAGCGCGACTATGGTCGGTGCTGTATGTGGCGTTTGTTGCGTTCTGTGGTGCTACGGGCTGGCTCACGCGAGGCGTCAAGGACACACCGTCGCGCACATCTGCGGTCGCGACCTCGTCGGTGAGTGGGTCGGAGCGGCTCGTCTGGTTCGCGTTATCGGCATGCGGTTCGGCGCTGCTGATGGCGATTACCAACCATCTCAGCCAGAACGTTGCCGCGATCCCGCTGCTCTGGGTCTTACCGCTGACGCTTTATTTGCTCAGCTTCATTCTCTGTTTCGATAGCGACCGCTGGTATCGCCGTGGTCTGTTCTACGTTCTCTTCATCGAATTGGTGCCGGCGATGGTCTATGCCGCCGGCGGCCACCATGCCAATTCCGCGCTCTATGTTCTACTGCCGTTGTTCCTCGTCGGCCTGTTCGTGGTCTGCATGGTTTGTCAAGGCGAACTGGCAGCGATGCGCCCGAGCAGCGACCGCCTCACTGGCTATTACCTGATTATCGCCGCCGGTGGCGGCACCGGTGGCATTTTCGTTGGCGCGATCGCACCGGCGATTTTCCCGGCACTCTATGAACTCCCGTTGACGCTGTGCGCCACGGCAGCGTTGGCATTTACGATTGGATTTCGGCGGGTTTGGCCGTTCGATCGGCGAGGCCGCGTGATCGTTGCTTTTGTCGGCATCGTCTGGCTTGCGACCTCAGGCCTTGCCATAGCTCAGGCCCGAGCCGATGCCCGCAGTGCGGTTGTTCAGGTAAGGAATTTCTATGGCGCCCTGCAGGTCCTTGATCTGCCGGCGCGTGGCACGGCGCAGGCGGCGCGGCGGCTCATGCACGGGACCATCGAACATGGCGCGCAGCTTGCCGATCCCGCACACGCGATGATTCCGACCACCTATTATTCGCGCAATTCCGGTGTCGGTCTCGCCATTGCCGCGTTGCAGCGGCACGGCCCGTTGCACATCGGGGTGATCGGTCTCGGCGCCGGCACACTCGTGGCTTACGGCCGCCCCGGCGACACCTTTCGCTTTTACGAAACTGACCCTCAGGTCATCGACATCGCCCGCCGAGATTTCAGCTTTTTGCGGCGCAGTCCGGCGCGTGCAGACATCGTGCTTGGCGACGGCCGATTACGGCTTGAAGCGGAACCGGCCCAGAAATTCGACTTGTTGGTAATCGATGCCTTCTCGGGCGACGCGATTCCGGTCCATCTTCTGACCGCTGAGGCATTCGTGCTCTACGCACAGCATCTCGCGCCGGGCGGCGTCATCGCCGTACATGTCTCGAACCAGTATCTCGATCTGCTGCCGGTGGTCGCGGCAGGGGCAGCTCGTCTCGACATGGTCGCACAGCATGTCGCCAGTGGAGGCGATGCGTCGCTGGCAATTAACCCCGCGGATTGGATGCTGGTGGCAAAGCCTACCTTCTTTGGCGACCCCATTTTCGCCGCCATGACCGTGATTTCGGCTCCTGATAGAGCCGCCTGGACTGATGATTACAGCAATCTGTGGCGCCGCCTGAAGTAGGATATCGGCAGCATTTTTTTGTTCCGCTCCGAAAGCAGACTGTTGTCTCTCGGCCAGATATCGCTTCGACGCCGTGGCGACATTTGCGCCGTATTTTTCGCTGGCGCCCGACTATCTCAATAACGTCGGCCCGGCACTCGGTCTTCCTAGCATTGTCAAGGTGAGCGCAGCCTGCGTGGATTGACAAAGCGTGCTCACCACTTACCGTCCGCGTCGCGTCTTTCTCACGGCAGGAGGCCTCAATAATCTTGCATGCATCGGTCCCAGCAGACGATCCGAGCGGGCCGCCCGCTTGCTCGGTAAACTTTTTGGCGGTGGCTATCCGAGTACGCCGATGAAATCGCGCTTGCCAATTGGCACGCCGTTATGACGCAGGAGGCTGTATGCTGTGGCGGCATGGAAATACAGGTTCGGCATCACAAAACCCTGCAAATACGCGAGCGCTTTCAGGGTGCGAGTTTCTCGTCCCATAGGTATCGCCACATCAGCGTCCTCACGGCCGTCGATTTGCCCCGGTTTCACCGATTCAAGAAACGCGATCGTCTTGGCGAGACGTGCTTTCAACTCGTCAAAGCTCGCTTCCGTATCGTCCATTTTCGGCACCTCGACATTGGCAAGGCGTGCTGCCCCGCCCATTGCCATTTCAGTTACGGCGCGGACCTGTTGGATGAAATCATACATGTCGGGATACAGCCGCGCCTGGAGAAGCGCCGATGGCGCGAACTTGTGCTCGCTGGCATAGGCACCCGCTTTGTCGAGGATCGCGGAGAGGGCGCGAAGCTGCCGAAGCATCGACGGAACAGAAATCTGATAGAGCGAAAGTGACATCGTGAACAAACTCCCTTCAGTTCAGGCATTGAAAGGACAGTTGTTGGGTGACGGAACCCCGAGGAATCATGTTCGAACACAGCCTCGCGCACAAGACAGCAAAAGTCCGCTGGCAATGCCCATGAAGAAAATCTGCCGCATGAGGTACCGGGAATAAAGATGACCATCGGCGTTCAAAATGAATGCCTAGATCGCGCTCCGGTGCATTGACAATGCCGGCTCACCACTTACCATCCACTTCACGTCTTTCTCAGAGCAGGAGGCGTCCCGTGATTTTCCATGCATCGGTCCCGGCAGACGACCCGGAACGGGTCGCCCGCGTGCTAGGCGAACT
>JASHUX010000255.1 GCA_030039775.1 Alphaproteobacteria bacterium
CGAATCCCGCCGATGCCGCGAATCCACCGTCAGCTCGGTGACGAACAGGCCTTCGGGTTGCTCGCCCGAGATGTCGTCGCAGATCGGATGGCCGGCGGCCTGAGCGGCGGCGGCAAGCGGCTCATACATCAATTGCGGCGCGCCGCCTTTCCGGACGCGGAGCGGCCCCTTCGTACTGTGATATTTGCTGTCGCCGCGCCAGGAATTCTCCGAGCGCATGAAATAGGGCAGCACGTCGGCGTAGCTCCAGCCTTCGAGGCCAAGCTGGCGCCAGTGGTCGTAGTCACGCGGATGACCGCGCTTGTAGCCCATGCCGTTGATCGAAGAGGAGCCGCCGAGGATCTTGCCACGCGCGACCGGCAGTTGCCGTCCGCCGAGTTGCGGCTCGGGATCGGTCTCGTAGCTCCAGTTGAACCGCTTGTCCCAGGCCGCGATCGGCCAGGCGATCGGCATGCGGAGCACACCGGCCCCTTTGTCCGAGCCGCCCGCCTCTATCACCAAAACCTTAAGGCTCGGATCGTCGCTCAGCCGGTACGCGACGACGCAGCCAGCCGAGCCTGCCCCGACGACGATGTAATCGTATGTATCGCTCATGATTTGGGGAACGAGAAAATGGTTACGGTCCCGCCATCGAGAAGAACCGCATGATCTTCGTGCGCAGGAACGACGCCATGCCGATGCGCGCGATCTCTTGGCGCTCGGCGGGGGTGAAGGCCATGACGTTGACATTGTTGGCCGAACGCTCCGCCTCGATCCGGCTCAACTCCGCCAGGGTTTCGGGATACTGGGTCAGGATCGGTTCAAGCCGTGTCTTATCGATTTCGATCAGGCTGGTGTCCGCCGCGGCCGTCACGGTGGCACTGCGCGCGGCACCCGTCAGCAACGACCATTCGCCGAACACATGACCGGGCGCCAGCATGCCGACCTTTCGCTGCGCGCCGCCTTCGGTCTGCTTGAACACGTCGAGCAGACCAGCCACCACGACGAAGAGGGAGTTGCCGGCGTCACCTTCGCGCACGATTTCACTGCCGGCTTTCCGCTGCTGCATCGCCACCGTCTGCGCCAATTCGGCGATCTCCTCCTGGCCGAACGAGTCGAACAGCGGCACGCGGCGTAGGATCGAGCCGATGTCGATACGCCGCTCGATACCGCGGGTCGTGCGCGCCTCGCGCGCATCGTAATGTTCGCGGCGCGGATAAGCCGGCGCGAATCCCGCCTGGTCGAGGAATTTGAGCGCGTTGACGGCGACTTGGTTGGTGATGAATTGCGCCTCGGGATAATCTGGCACGTGGTAATACATCGAGTAGGGCACGCCGTTATCGCTGAACTCCTCGATGATAACGTACGGCTCGGGATCGCTCAGCAGATTGGGCACCGCCTTCATCGCCGTGACCAGAATGGCGGCGACGCGGTCGGGCGGCGCCTCATAGCCGACCGTAATCTTGAGCCGGTTCTGATAGGGGCGCTGCGGCGCGCTGTAGTTCATCAATTGCAGTTCGACGAGCTTGCTGTTGCGCACCACCACCATGCGGTCGTCGAGCGTAATGAGGTGGGTGTCGCTCCAGGTGATTTGCGTCACTTTGCCGACGACGCCGTTGGCGACCTGGACCCAATCACCGATCTTGATGGTGCCTTCGCGGAAATTGAGCGAAATGCCCGCGATGAGATCGGTCGCCGTCGGTTGCAACGCGAAGCCGGCTGCCGCCGCGATAATGCCGGATGTAAACAGCAGGCCGGTCAGCGCCAACCCGAACACTTCCGACACGATGAGGATGCCGGCGCAGAAGAAGATCAGGATGGCGCCGATGTCGTACAGCAGCCGGGGCATGCGGCTGGCGAAACCCTGACGCCGCGCCTGCGTCACGACGAAAATGCGGAACAGTTCCGTCGCCAGCGAGGCTAGGGCAAGCCAGAACAGCGTGCCGGCGATGTCTCTGGCGATCGTCTCGTATTCGGGGGACAGATCGAAGCCACGCCCGCGCACCGCCTCCCAATAGGCGGCGCCGAAAATCGCGACCAGGATCAGCCGAAGCGCGAGGCGCATGAATCCCCCGCCCCACCTGTAATAAGCCGGGGCGCGCCGCGCAACGGGTTATTTCTTCTGGCGCACCAGGGGGCCGGTAGCTACGCCTTCGGCGAAGTTGCGCCACGGATGCTTGGCCGCAACGACCTTGTTCGCGAGCGTACCGATCTTGTCGACGATCAGTTCGACGGCATCGCCCGCCGCGATCCGCTTGTTGCCGGCGTAAGTGCCGAGCGAGATGACGTCACCCGGCTCCATTTCCGTGTAGTCGGAACAATAGGCGAGTACCTCATACGGGTCGAAGATCATGTCCTTGCTGTTGCCCTTGCGCCGCGATTCGCCGTTGACCCGCACCTCCATATCGAGATTGCGCGCGTCGGGGAGCTCGGCACGCGTCACCACCCACGGCCCGATCGGACAGAACGTGGCGAAATTCTTGGCATAGGAATAAGGCTGGCCCATCTTGAGGCGCTCGCCTTGCCGGTCGCGCGCCGAGACGTCGTTGCAGATCGTGTAGCCGAAGATGTAGTCGGGCGCCTCGCGCGGGCGGATGTGGCGGCACTCGCGGCCGACGACGAGCGCGAGCTCGTGCTCCTCGTCGACCTTCTGCGGGAAAGGCGGCAACTCGATCTCGCCGTCGTGGCCGATCATGTTGCTCGTATATTTCGTGAAGACGATCGGCTCGTCGTAGAATTTGAGGTTCGTCTCCTCGATGTGCTCGCGGAAATTCAGGGCGAGTGCCAGGATCTTCGAGGGCCGCATCACGGGCGGCAGGAACTTCGCGTTCGGCACGAGGAGGGGCCCGAGCTTCCCGTCCTTCTTCAGCCGCTCGATCGATTGCGCGCCGATGGCGTCGATGTCGATGCGCTCGCGGATGATGTCGAGGAGCGAGCCCGCCGCCTTCACCTCGGGATTGGTGATGGCGAGCGCGCCCGTCAGATCGACGATGCCGTCGGCCGTGCTAACTCCGACGCGCGCCCCGCCCTTGCCTTCGAACGTCAGCAATTTCATGGCATGTCTCCCGTCATGCGAAGTTGCTTGAGCCTAGCCGAATCTCTTGCTGGGCACACTAGCCCCACAACTGCTTCGTCGCGAGGCGCGCGCCCTCGACCAGCACTTCCAGCTTGGCCCAGGCGAGATCGGCGTGGATGCGGCCGCCGAGGCCGCAATCGGTTCCGGCGATCACGTTCTCGCGCCCGGCGACTTGGGCGAAGCGGACGATGCGGTCGGCGACGAGCTCGGGATGCTCGATCACGTTGGTCGCGTGGCTGACGACGCCGGGGATGAGGACCTTGCCCGGCGGCAGCTTCACCTCGCGCCACACTTTCCATTCGTGCTCGTGGC
>JASHUX010000256.1 GCA_030039775.1 Alphaproteobacteria bacterium
ACGACCTTGCCGTCCTTGCGGACCGACAGGATGGTCGTGCCGTGCCAGTTGGTGGGGTCGTACGGGCGATTGTCTTGCATCGCGGTCTTCCGCTTTCAAACTGGGGGCGGCGAATCGGGATATCAAGCGGCGCTTCGATTTTCTGGTCCCCGCCCCTTGACCCTCACGGGTCGAGACCCAATAATTAGTAATACTCCGTATGACTTTCAAGACCGCACAAAATATGGGCCGCATAACCGCCACCTTCTGCATTTCATTGCCTCCGGAAATGGCCCGGGAGATCGAGGCTGCCTGCCGCGACGAGCACCGCACCCGCTCCGAACTCGTCCGCGAAGCGTTACGATTCTATTTGCGCGAGGCCGAATTCCGCGGCTACCAGGCGCGAGCGGTCCGGTTTGCGCCACCAATGCCAAGGCCGCGACGCAAACGCAGCTGAATCCCCGTGACAGGGGCCGAATCCCTGCCTAGCCTCCACGCATGTCCATCGCAGCGAAGCGCGCGCGCCTGCGCGACGTCATCAGGCAAAAATCGTTCTCGACCGGCGGCGATTTCAAGCTCGCCTCGGGCGCCGGCAGCACCTTCTACTTCGACATGAAAAAGACGATGTTCGACCCGGAGGGCGCGGCGCTCGTCGCCGACGTGCTGTTTGACACAATCAAGAATGACAGTGTTGACCAAGTCGGCGGGCTCGAGATCGGCGCCGTGCCGATCGCCACGGCCGTCGCCATGCGAAGCTGGCCCGAACGGCCGATCCGCGCCTTCTTCGTCCGCAAAGAGGCGAAGGGCCACGGCACCAACAAGCTGATCGACGGTCAGTATGCCGATGGCGGCAACACCATCCTGTTCGAGGACGTGACCACAACCGGCGGCTCGGTGATGAAGGCCGTCGACGCCGTGCGCGAGCGCGGCGGAAAGGTGGCGAAGATCGTCACCATTGTCGATCGGCTCGAAGGAGCCAAGGCCAACCTCGCCAAGGAAGGCATCGAACTCGTCGCGATCTTCACCAAGGACGACTTCGCAGCCTGATCTTTAACGCGCGTCGTGGAAGATGACGCCCAGCGTCATGCGATGCCCCGCGTGGATTTTGCTGACGCCGTGGCGCATCGTGACGCGATAAAAGCCGCGCGACCCTTTTACCGGCCGCTGGTTCACCGCGAACAGCACCGCGTCGCCCTGCCCTAGCGGCACGACGTCGGCGCGGGATTGCATGCGCGGCCGCTGCTCCGTCAGCACGAATTCGCCGCCGGTGAAGTCGGTCCCGGGCGCCGACAGCAGTATCGTCGCCTGAATAGGGAAGACGTGCTCGCCATAGAGATCCTGGTGGAGGCAATTGTAATCGCCGGCACCATAACGCAGCAGTAACGGCGTCGGGCGCGTCTGCCCGCTGTCGTGGCAACGCTTGAGGAAAGCGGCGTGCGTTGCGGGAAAGCGGGTTGCGCTTCCCATCGCTTCGCTCCAGCGATCGGCGACGGTCGCGAGCGGCGGATAAAGCGCGGCGCGCAACGCCGCCACCGACTCCGGCAGCGGATAGGAAAAATACTTGTATTCGCCGCGGCCGAAATTGTGCCGCGCCATCACCACACGATTTCGGAAGCGCGCATCCTCATCATAGAGCGCGGCCAGCGCCGCGCATGCATCGGGATTGAGCAAGTTCGGAATGACCGAGCAGCCAAATTCATTGAGTTCACTTTCGAGACCTGTCCAGTCGATCGTAGCGGCCTCCCCACCCTCCCCCACCCGCGGGGGAGGGTGGAAACCCGAAGCGTTTCGGGTGGGGGCGACAGCGGCGCTTTTGCTCACCGCGCTTCCCGGCGCAGGAGCTCGCGCTTGCGCTCGACGCCCCAGCGATAGCCGGAAAGATCGCCGTCGGTGCGGATCACGCGGTGGCACGGGATGGCAATCGCTACGGGGTTCGATGCGCAGGCCTGCGCCACGGCGCGGACCGAGCCGGGACTGCCGACGCGCCGTGCGATCTCGGCGTAGGTTGCAGTCGTGCCGGCGGGAATGGCGCGCAACGCCTGCCACACCCGTTCCTGGAACGCCGTGCCGCGCACGTCGATCGGCAGGTCGGTACCGAGCGCCGGCGCCTCGACCAGGCCTACTGCCTTTGCCACGGTCGCCTCGAATGACCGATCGCCGCCGACCAAGGTTGCGTTCGGGAACCGATCCTGCAGCGTCCGCACCAAAGAGTCCGGCTCGTCGCCGAGCGCGATGGCGCACACGCCCTTCTCGGTCGCCGCTACCAGGATGGCGCCGAGCGACGTTTGCCCGACCGCAAAGCGGATAGTCGCGCCTTCGCCGCCCTTCGCGTACGTGCTGGGCCGCATGCCGAGCCGCTCGGTCGATTCCGCGTAGAACCGGCCGCTCGAATTGAAGCCGGCGTCGTAGATCGCTTGCGTCACGGTCTGCGCCTTCGGCAAATCGTCACGCACCCGCTTGGCGCGATGCGCCGCCGCGTATTGGCGCGGCGTCAGGCCGGTCGCCGCCTTGAACAGGCGGTGGAAA
>JASHUX010000257.1 GCA_030039775.1 Alphaproteobacteria bacterium
TGTTTTTTCGCTGGTGCTGGCGCTGCCGATCCCGCTCGGCAACGGACCGCAGGCCTTCGCGCTCTGCGTTCTGGCGTTGGGCATGTTCGAGGGCGACGAAAAAGTCGAAACGGCCGGAGTTGCCCTGGGGGCGCTATCGATCCTGCTCAACGCCGCCATCGTAATCGCCGGCGTGCAGATCTTCGACTATCTGACTAAACGTCTCTAGTAGATTACCGCGACAAGATAGAGCCCGTGCGCCGGCGCCATCGGGCCGCCGGCGCGACGGTCGCGTTGGGCCAGCGCCTCGGCGACGCGGCTCGGACGCCATTGATGCAACCCCACCAGCTTCAGCGTGCCGACCATGTTGCGCACCTGATGATGCAGGAACGAACGCGCCTGCGCCGTGACGCGGATCTCGTCGCCCTCGCGCACGACGTCGAGCCGGTCCAGCGTCTTCACCGGTGTTTTCGCCTGGCACAGCGAATCGCGGAACGTAGAGAAATCGTGCTTGCCGAGCAGGAGCCGCGCGCCATCGGCCATCGCCGCGTCGTCGAGCGGCGGCGCCACATGCCAGACCCGCTCCTTGTCCAGCATCGGCGGGCCGCGCCGGTTGAGAATGCGATACCGGTACAAGCGGCTCTTGGCGGAACGGCGCGCGTCGAACGCGTCGGGCATCAACTCTGCACTCAACACCGACACGCGCGCGGGCCGCATGTGATGATTGAGCGCGCCGCGAATCTTCTCGGGCGCGTCGGCGCGCGGCAGGTCGAGATGCGCCGTCATGCCGAGCGCATGGACGCCGGCGTCGGTACGGCCGGCGCCGTGAACGGTGATCTCCTTGCCGCAATACAGCGTGACCGCGCGCTCCAGCAGCGCCTGCACGGATTGCCCTTTCGCCTGGCGTTGCCAGCCGACCAAGCCGGTGCCGTCATACTCGATGGTCAGTTTGTAGCGGGGCATGGCAGGATGGTGCCGGGGGACATCGCATGGCCGCGCAGAAACTCGGCGGCGCTCATTGTGGCGCGGCCCTCGCGCTGCAAGCGCTGCAAGCGAAGCGCCCCGCCGCCGCATGCGATCGTGGGGCCGGCGTCGAGCACCGTGCCCGGCGCGCCATTGCCCGCGACCGGCATCGCTTCCCGTACCGTGATGCGCTCGCCGTCATGGGTGAACCAGGTCGGGATGCGCGGGTTGAGCGCCCGTACCAACCGGTCGAGCTCGCCTGCGGGCTTGCGCCAATCGATGGCGCCTTCTTCGCGGCGCAGCTTCTTCGCGTAGGTAACGCCGGTCTCGGGCTGCGCGTGAGGCACGATCTGGCCGCGCGAATACTGGTCGAGGGCGTCGATCAGCAGGGCGGCGCCGGAGCGGGCAAGTTCATCATGGAGTTCGACAGTGGTGACGCGCGGGCCGATCACTGCGGGTTCGGCGAGCAGGATCGGGCCGGTATCGAGCCCGGCCTCCATGCGCATGATGGTGACGCCGGTCTCTGCGTCGCCGGCGAGGATGGCGCGCTCGATCGGCGCGGCGCCGCGCCAGCGCGGCAACAGCGAGGCGTGGACATTGACGCAGCCGAGACGCGGCGCGTCGAGCACGGCCTGCGGCAAGATCAGCCCGTAGGCGGCGACGACGGCGACGTCGAGATGGAACGCCGCAAACGCCGCGATTTCATCGGGACCAAGCCGCTCCGGCGTGCGCACGGCGATGTGCTTTTCGATGGCCCAGGCCGCGACCGGTGAGGGCTGCGGCTTGTGCCCGCGTCCCCGCGACCGCGGCGGCTGTGAGTAGACGGCGGTGACGTCGTGGCCTTCGTCGATTAACGCGACGAGGCTCGGCACGGCGAAATCGGCGGTGCCCATGAAGGCAAGACGCAAGCTCATCGCGCGAGATTAGACGATTTGGCGGCCTCGCGTATAATCGCGCGATGACCATTCAAGAAGCCGAACCAGCGACTTGGCCCTGGCTCAAATCCTATCCGGCGGGGATCGAGTGGCACACCGATTATCGGGGCCGGCCGATCCACGAGTTAATGCTCGATGCGGCGGCGGCGCATAGTGATAAGCCGTGCCTCGATTTCATGGGACGCGGCTATTCCTATCGCGCGGTCGGCGATCTGGTGCGGCGCGCGGCCAAGGGTCTTGCCGCGAATGGTGTGACGAAGGGCACGCGTGTCGCGCTGCTTCTGCCTAATTCGCCGACCTATGTGATTTGTTATTTCGCGGTGTCGCTGGCCGGCGGGACGGTGGTGAATTTGAACCCGCTCTACACCGCGAGCGAGATCCGCCATCTGGTCGAGGATTCCGGCGCCGAGGTGCTGGTCACGCTCGACGTGAAGCAACTCTACGTGTTGGCGGCGCCGCTGCTCGGCACGACCGCGCTGAAAAAGATCGTGGTGCAGCGCATGGCGGACATCTTACCGCCGGCGAAGAGCGTGCTCTACCGCCTGTTCAAGCGCGGCGACATCACCGCGTGGCCGCGCGACGGCCGTCACGTCGATTTCCGCGATCTCACAGCGAACGACGGCATCATCTCACCCGCCGTCATCGACCCCGACCGCGACGTGGCGGTGCTGCAATACACCGGCGGCACGACGGGCGTGCCCAAAGGCGCGATGCTGACGCACCGCAACCTTTGGGCCAACACGCAGCAATGTCTGACGTGGTTGCAGCAAATGCCTGGCGGAATCGCGCGTGTGCTGTGCGTGCTGCCGTTTTTCCATGTCTTCGCCATGACCGGCGCGATGAATATCGGTCTCGCGTGCGGGGCAGAGCTGTTGCTGATGCCGCGCTTCACCATCGACGATCTGTTCGCGCTCATCAAACGCAAGCGTCCGACTTATCTGCCCGGTGTGCCGACGCTCTATACCGCGATCTACAACCATCCAAAGGCGAAGAGCATCGATCTTTCGTCGATCAAAATCTGCATCTCGGGCGGCGCGTCGTTGCCGCTCGAAGTGAAGACCAAGTTCGAACAGGCAACCGGCTGCAAGCTGATGGAAGGGTACGGCCTCTCCGAGACGGCACCGGTTCTGGCGGTGAACCCGCTCGACGCGGCACGGTCGGGGTCGGCGGGGATGCCGGTGCCCGGCACAGTGGTCGAGATCACCTCGACCGAAGACCCGCTTAAGGTGCTGCCGCAAGGCGAACGGGGCGAAATCTGCGCCCGCGGACCGCAGGTCATGGCGGGCTACTGGCATAAGCCCGACGAGACCGCGCACGCGATGGCGGGCGGACGCTTCCATACCGGCGATGTCGGCTATCTCGACGACGACGGCTACCTTTTCATCGTCGACCGCATCAAGGACATCATCATCGCGTCGGGTTACAAGATTTACCCGCGCCTGATCGAGGAAGCGCTCTACAAGCATCCGAAGATCGCGCAGGCCATCGTCATCGGCGTGCCGGACCAATATCGCGGCCAGACGGTGAAAGCCGTGATACAGCCGCGAGCGGGGGAAACCGTCACTGAAACCGACGTTCTCGAATTCCTTAAGGATAAAGTGTCGCCGATCGAGCGGCCGCGGATCGTCGAGTTCCGCGACACGCTGCCGATGACGCCGATCGGCAAGCCCGATAAAAAGGCGCTGCTCGCGGAAGAGGTGGCAAAGGCGCGCGTCTAGTCGGCGTCAGTGATTGCCGCGGTCCTCGCGCCATAGGTCGAGCTTCTCCTGTACGGGCCGGTCGGAAAAGCTGAACAGCACGGATTCCTCATCGGCATGATGAAAATGCCGGTACCAGCTCGGCACCACGAAAATATCACGCGGGCCCCAAGTGAAGAACTCGTGGCCGACATGCGTCATGCCTCTGCCCTCGACGCAGACATAAACGGTGCTGTCGGTGGCGCGATAAGGCGACGTCGAAAATTCCTTCGGCAGCAATTGCATGAAGGTGCCGATGGTCGGCATCGCATGCTCGCCGGTCGCCGGGTTAATGAATTTGAGCTTAAGCCCGTGGACCGGGTCCCACTCTTGCTCGCGCTTCATGGTTTCGAGCGCGGCGCGGGTGTGCTCCCATGGATAGGTGAAGACGGGCGAGGTGCGCGTTTTTGGTTTCCAATCGACCGGCATCAGGCCGGACCCGAAACGAGCCATCGAATCGCCAGGCCGTCGCGATTCCTTCTGCGTTTCGGCGATGGTGCGCTCTTGGAACGACGTGTCGAGCAGATTGACCAGCGGCACATCCAACCCATCGAGCCATACCATCGGCGTGTCGGTGGTATTGCCGTGATCGTGAAAGGTCCAACTCGGCGTGATGATGAAATCGCCCGGCTGCATGTAGGTGCGCTCGCCGTCGACGGCGGTGTAGGCGCCCTTGCCTTCGAGGATGAAGCGCAGCGCCGAAGCGGCATGGCGATGGGCGCGCGCGACTTCGCCCGGCAGGATCAACTGCATGCCTGCGAACAGGGAATGGGTGATCGAGGACTGACCCTTGAGGCCGGGATTTTCCAGCACCAGCACGCGGCGCTCCGCCTCGGCGGCCGAAATGATCTTGCCCGCGCGCTCGATATAGGGCCGCACCTCGGCGTATTTCCACAGCGCGGGCTTGACCGGCGTCAC
>JASHUX010000038.1 GCA_030039775.1 Alphaproteobacteria bacterium
CTTGGCCGGCGGGATCATCGGTGCAATCAGCGCCCATTCGGCGTCGGTCAGATCGCTCGGATAACGTAGACCGCGACGTTCGGCGGCACGGCGATGTTCACACTTCCACATGTGGCACCCATCGGTTGCGATTCGGGTGCCACATAAGGAATCACAAACGATTCATCCGACTCAACAACTTTCGGGATCGGCTCTAAGCGTTTTTCGCAAAGGCGGTTTTTGTGACCGCCGTCGCGCGCCGTGCGGCTAACGCACGAAGGGGTCAGGAATGAAGCGGATAGTCTTTGCCTGCCTTGCGATCATCGGCCTCGCCGCCACCGCTCAAGCGCAGATGATGAGCCCGACGGTGGACTGGACCGGACCCTATATCGGGCTGCAAAGCGGATACGGCTCCGGGAGCTCGACCGGCGGCTTGCGGGTCGGCGGCTTCGCGATCCCGTACGACATCCATCCCGACGGCGTGATCGGCGGCGCGCATCTCGGCTACGATTGGCAGTCCGGGCATCTGGTGCTCGGCGGCGTCGCGGATGCCGAGGGCGCCGCTATCACGGGCACCGATACCACCACAACCGCGCAATTCAGCACCCATATCCTCAACGAGTTCGATGCCTCGGTTCGCGGCAAAGTCGGGTTCGCCTTCGATCGGGTGATGTTCTACGGCACCGGCGGCGTCGCGTTCGGGTCGGTCAAAACCCAGTATTCTTGCCCGACTTGCACCGCGACGGGCGCGCCTTTCGACCAGATCAACGACATGCGTGTCGGCTGGACCGCCGGCGCGGGTATCGCCTACGCCATCGATCCGCGTTGGTCGACCGCCGTCGAATATCGCTATGTCGATCTCGGCGACGGTCGCTTTAACGATCCGGTCACGACGGCCTCGGACAGCGGCAATCACTTCGCCTTCAATTCGGTCCGGCTTTCGGTCAGCTATCACTTCTGGCCGCATCGTCCGCCGATGCCGGAGCCGCCGCCGATCGTCCCGGCCATGGCGCCGGTCCCGGTACCGCCGCCGCCTCCGCCGCCCCCCATGCCTTTATCGTGTTCTTCGATTTCGATCGGTATGACCTGACGCCCGAGGGCCGTCTCGTGGTCGAACAAGCGGCGAAATCGTTCCGCGAGAGCGGCTACGCCCGGATCGAGCTCAACGGCTACACCGACTTGGCGGGAACCCAGGAATATAACATGAAGCTGTCGCAGCGCCGCGCCACCACGGTTGCCGAATATCTGGCGCATCTCGGCGTGCCGCGGCCGGCCATGAGCGTGATGTGGCACGGCAAGGAACATCCGCGCGTGCCGACAGCGGACGGCGTCCGCGCGCCCCAGAATCGCCGCGTCGAGATTGTTACGCCGTAAGGCCTCGTCCCGGCGCGGTCATCCCGCTGACATACCGGTTTAATGCGCCCGAAAGACCGCCGACCGAGGCTATGGCCCCGGATCGGCGGTTTTCGTTGCAAAAATGCCACAGCCCGCAGCGATTTGCGTGCGGAACTGGCTTAAAAATTGAAACCACGATAATTTCTGCCGATACTAGCTACATAAGCCATTCCCCTTGGGGGTTCCATGAAGAGAGCATTGATTGCGCTTGCTGCGATTGCGGCGGCGACGTATTCGACGGGCGCGTTGGCGCAGAACTGGTGGGACGGCCCCGAGGTCGGCATTCAAGGCGGCTACGGCTGGGGCACGTCGAGCGGTCACGTATCGACGGAGCCGCATGGCTACAATTTCAGTCCCGATGGCGGTATGGGCGGCGGTCACGCCGGGTTCAACGGCCAATGGGGCGCCTGGGTGCTGGGCATCGAAGGCGACGTCGAGGGCGGCGACATTAGCGGGCTTCATCGCGACACGACGTCGGCGCCGACGCGCTCGGTCAGCACGTCGATGGATTTCGACGCCTCGGTCCGCGGCAAGCTCGGCTTTGCCTTCGACCGCTTCCTGGTTTACGGCACGGGCGGCGTCGCGTTCGGCGACGTCACGACCCACTACAATAAGCCGATCGGAACCCGCGTCGGCAGCATGGAGGAAACCCGCGTCGGTTGGACGGGCGGCGGCGGTGTCGGCTACGCCCTGACGCCGAACTGGGAAACCAGCCTCGAATATCGCTATACCGATCTCGGCACGGAAGGTCACTTATTCCCGACGAGCGGCGCCACCGACCGCAACGAGTTCAACTACAGCATGATCCGGGTCGGGCTGACCTATCGGTTTGCCCCGCCCCCGCCCCCGCCGCCGATGGCGCCGATGCCGGCCGCGGCTCCGGCGCCGGCGCCGCCGCCGATGGCGCGGACCTTCCTCGTGTTCTTCGACTTCGACCGCTACAACCTGACGCCGGATGCGCGCCGGGTGATCGAAGCCGCGGCGGCGACCTACAAGGCCGGCGGCCATGCCCGAATCGACGTCTCGGGCTACACCGACCTCGCCGGGACGCAAGCGTATAACCTGCGCCTGTCGCAGCGCCGCGCCGACGCGGTGGCGGCCTACTTGGCGCGGCAGGGCGTGCCGAAGAACGTGATGGACGTGAAGTGGTTCGGCAAGGAGCATCCGCGGGTTCCGACCGCGGACGGCGTGCGCGAGCCCCAGAACCGCCGCGTCGAGATCGTGATGCCCTAAGCATCCTCGACACCAAGACGCTTCAAGGGCCGCTCTTCCGAGCGGCCCTCTTCTTTGTGCTAGTGTTGCAGAAATGATAAACCGATGAAGCGCATCCTGATAGCAGTCCTGGCGCTGACGAGCCTTTCGTTCACTGCGCCCGCTTTCGCGACGGATTGGTCAGGGCCCGAACTGGGCGTCGAGCTTGGCGGTGCTTTTGGCTCCGATACGGGAAATGGAACAGCGGATCCAGCGGGCGCTGCCGTTCTTCACTATA
>JASHUX010000258.1 GCA_030039775.1 Alphaproteobacteria bacterium
CGCAAGAGCAGCGATCTCGGCTGGAACGCGATGCGGCTTCTCGACTACGGCGCGCAATCGATCACCGGCACGCTGATGCTGGCCGGCCTCGACCGCTCCAAGGGCATCATCTCGCACATCTTCATCAAGGACCCGAAGGACCCGCGCTGGAAGGACGATCCCGAGATGATCGCCTTCCACGCCTGGGAGAAGAAATACTATCCCGAGGCCGATCCGACCGATCCGAACATCATCACCGCCTACGGTCAGGCGCTGACGCTCGTGCAGGTGCTAAAGCAATGCGGCGACGATCTGAGCCGCGAGAATATCGTCCGGCAGGCGGCCAATCTTCACGATTTCCACGTCCCGCTGTTGCTCGAAAACCTGAACACGACCCCGACGGATTACGAACCGTTCAAGTCGATGCACCCGATGCAGTTCGACGGCGCGCGCTGGGAGCTAATTCCCGAGTGACGGATAGTCGGTATAGCCGGTCGAGCCCTCGGCGATAATGTAGGGCCCGTTCAGCGGGTTGAGCGGCGCGTCGCGGCGGAAGCGCTCGGCCAGATCGGGATTGGCGATATAAAGTCGGCCGAACGAAACCATGTCGGCGCGGCCGGTTCGCACTGCCTCGAGCGCCCGCGCCCGATCGTAATTGTTGTTGGCGACATAGACGCCGCGATAGCGACGCCGCAGCCGCGCCCAGTCGAACGGAATTTCCTTTTCCGTCGGGTCGGTCGCGCCCTCGACCACGTTGAGATAGGCGAGGCCGTAACCGTTGAGCCCGTCCGCCACGACGGCGAACAGTTTTTCCGGATCGCTGTCGGAAATGCCGTGATGCACGTTCGTCGGCGAAATATGGATGCCGACCCGGTCGGCGCCGGCGACGCCGACCACGGCGTCGAGCACCTCCCATAGGATCCGGCAGCGATTTTCGATCGAGCCACCGTAGCGGTCGGCGCGTTGGTTGCTGGCGTCTTGCAAGAACTGGTCGATCATATAGCCGTTTCCGGCATGGACCTCGACGCCGTCGAAACCGGCGGCGAGGGCGTTCGTCGTCGCCTGACGATATTGCGCGACGACGCCCGGAATCTCGTCGAGCTCCAGCGCGCGGGGCTCGGCGTGCTGCGACCACGCCCCGCCGACCGTCATACCGCCGATCGACCGGATCGCGGAGGGCGCCACCGGCTGTGTATTGCCCGGGCGCCAGTCGGGATGGGTGCAGCGCCCGCAATGCCAAAGCTGGAGGAAGGTGTGGCCGCGTCCGGCGTGAACGGCGTCGGTGACGCGCCGCCAGCCCGCGACTTGGGCGCTCGAGTAAATGCCGGGCGATTCCCGCCAGCCCAGCCCTTGTTCCGAGATCGCCGTCGATTCCGCGACGATCAACCCCGCGGTGGCGCGCTGTCCGTAATAGAGCGCGTTGAGGTCGCCCGGTATTTCGTTGGGCGAGCGGTTACGCGTCATCGCCGCCATCACCAGGTGATTGCTCAGGCGATAGCGGCCGACATCGATCGGGTCGAACAGAGAAACGTCGCGCGTGGCCATGGTTACTCCGTTTCGAGCGAGGTGAGATCGACTTTGCGGTCGACGCGCATCATTGCAACATTGATGAAGGCGAGCGCCGACGCGCAGAACAGGAAGATCGACATCGGTATGCTGCCCTGGCCGCCGGTCATGATCAGCGCGGCGACGGCGGGAATCTGCGCGCCGATCAATCCCGAGATCGCGTTGCCGACCGCGATGCCGCTGAACCGCACGTTGGTGTCGAATTGCTCGCTGAACATGGTGTAGATCGGCCCGTACATGGTGGCGATGCCGAGCCGCATCACCAGCATAGCCAGGAACACCAATACCGGCTCGCGGGTATCGACCAGCGGGAAGAAAGCGCCGCCGATTACGGCGCCGATGGCCAGGCCGATCAGCACGATGCGTTTCCGGCCGAACCGGTCGGAAATATGGCCGGAATATAGCGTGAGGGGCATCTCGCATAGATTGGCCGCGATCGAGAACGCCAGCAGCATCGGCTGCGGCAGATGCAGCACGCGCGTGCCGTAGGCGAGCATGAAAATGAAGATGTAGCCCTGGGTGTTCGGATAGAACAGCGCAACGATCAGTTGCACCATCGGCTTCCAGCGCCGCTTGAACAGCGTGACGATCGGCACCGTGGTCCGCTGATCGCGCTTCTCCATCTCCTTGAAAATGGGACTTTCCGCGACGCGCAAGCGGATATAGGTGCCGATTCCGACCAGCACGATGCTGAACAGGAACGGGACGCGCCATCCCCACGCCAGGAACTGATCGTGCGTCAGCAGCACGCTCATCAAGAGGAAGATGAGATTCGCCACGACCACGCCGGAGGAAACGCCGATCTGCGGGAACGCGCCGAGCAGGCCGCGCAGCCGTTGCGGCGCGTGCTCCACCGCCATCAGCACGGCGCCCGCGCCTTCGCCGCCGATGGCGAAGCCCTGGATAGCCCGCATCGCCAAGAGGATCAGCGGCGCCGCGACCCCGATCGCGGCGTAGCTCGGAATCAAGCCGATAATTGTACTGCCGACGCCCATCATCAGCAGCGTCACGATCAGCATGCGTTTGCGGCCGATGCGGTCGCCGAGATGGCCGAACACGACGGAACCGAGCGGCCGAAAGAAATAGCCGACCGCGAAGGTGGCGAATGCCAAGAAATACGCCAGCGTCGGCGAGACGCTGGGATAGAACACGGTGGGAAAGGCCAGCGCGGCGCCCGTGCCATAGCCAAAGAAATCGTATTGCTCGACAGCATTGCCGAAGAACGACGCGATGCCGACACGCAACTGCTCGCGCGACAGCCTGCCTTGCGACGGCATCGGGCCTTCGACCCCTTGCGATGCGACCGTCATGTCCTCACCCTCTTTTGGCTTGTTACGCCGAGAGCCAGACCCCCGTGAATTTCGGCGTGGTCAGCAGCCCGCCGTGATAGTCGCGGACTTTCGGCGACATTACCGCGATGGTTGGGCCGTTCACCTGGGGCACTTGCATCGCTTGCTCGATGACGAAGCGCTGGAGTTTGAAGAAAGCTTTCTTGCGCGCGTCGTGCGTCTGCGCCGTTTCGGTCGCGTCCATCAATTCGCGAAAGCCCGGCAATTCGGTCTTGCCCGCGTTGCGGAGCGCATCCTTCGAGAACAGCGCCTCATAGAACTGGCTCGGATCGGGGAACCCACCGCCCGGGCTGATCAGCATCGCCTTTTGCTTTTGGATCATGAAGCTCGACATCGCCTGTTGCGGCGTTGTCGGCGTCAGCTTGATGCGGACACCGCCCTTCGCCATTTGCGCGATCAGCAATTCCTGACGCTGCATCGCCGCCTGATCGGGCCAGCCAAAGCTTTCGATCTCGATACCATCCGGAAAACCGGCCGCTGTCACCAGCGCGCGCGCCTTGTCGGGATCGTGACCATAATAATTGATCGTGGTGGGATCGCAGGCCCAATGCTCCTTCGGCAGCACGGCCGAGGTCGGCTCGCCCAGACCGTGCAGCAGCACATCGTTGATGACTTTGCGGTCGATGGCGTAGTTCATCGCCTGGCGGATGCGCACGTCCGCAAGCGGCGGCCGGGCGTAGTTGAGGAAGATGCCGAGGAAGACCAGCGACGGCCCGACCTGGGACACGACGCTCTTCGAGCGGTCGGCAATCAATTTCTGATCGACGCCGAGATCGATCGCGAGATCGGTTTCGCCGGTAAGCGCCGTGCGCACCACCGTGTTGAGCTCTTGGATGATGCGCATTTGGATGCCATCGAGATAGGGCCGGCCGGTTTTCCAATATTTGTCGTTGCGGACCAGCGTGAAGCTGTCGTTGTCCTTCCACTCGACGAACTTGAACGGACCGGTGCCGATGGCGCCGCGGTCGATATTAGGCCCCTTATTCTTGATGAAAGTCGGCGACACCATCAGGCCGACGCGGTTGGTGAGGATGGTGGGCAGGCCGGCGTTCGGACGCGACAGGTGAAGCGTGATTTGATTCTTGCCGCTGATTTCCACCTCCGCGACGGCGTTGAGATCGGCCTTCACATTCGAACGCGGGTCGCTGCGGTAGCGGTCGAGATTGAGTTTCGCCGCTTCGGGATTGAACGGCGTGCCGTCCTGGAATTCGACGCCGTCGACGAGATCGAGCACCAGGGTCTTCGGATCCTTGAACGCCCAGGATTTGGCGAGACCGGGTTTCAGATCGAGCGTGTCGGGATCGAAATCGATCAGCCCGTCGAACACCGCATAGAGGACGTTGAAGTCGGTCAGATTGCGGCCTGTCATCGGATCGATCGACGCCGGATTGTACGGCATCGCCATCCGCAGCGTGCCGCCCCGCCGCGGGGTATCGGACAATGCCGCCCTGGGCAACAACGCGGCGACGCCGGCCGCGGCCCCGGTCCTCAAGACCTGGCGGCGATCGAGAATCGGACTGCTCATTGAAACCTCCCCGTATTCGTTACCGTCATTGTATCCAATAAGATCGCCCACGAAATCGAAATCCGGCTCAAAAATGGATTTGCCGCTAGAAAGTACTGAATCCTGGATACATAATCGCGTCTGTTCACAAGGAAACAAAAGGGA
>JASHUX010000259.1 GCA_030039775.1 Alphaproteobacteria bacterium
AGGCCGAATACTGACCTGCCAGCATTTCGATGTTCGACGTCAGCGGCGCATCGTAGCGTTTGTGATAGGTGGCATGCTCGCCGACGATATTGACGATCGGCACGTTGGCGCGCCGCGCGTTGTGCATGTTGGCAATGCCGTTCCCGAAGCCGGGGCCCAGATGAAATAGCGTGCAGGCCGACTTCTCCGCCATACGCGCATAGCCGTCGGCGGCGCCCGAGACCACGCCCTCGAACAGCGCCAGCACGCAACGCATCTCGGTGACGCGATCCAGCGCCGCGACGAAATGCATCTCCGACGTGCCGGGATTGGCGAAGCAGATCTCGACGCCGCTCGCGACCAAGGTGCGAACCAGGCTTTCCGCTCCGTTCATCCGATCGTCTCCAGCATGGTTACGCGGTGATTAAGCCCGTGATTCCTAAAGCCATTCTTAACTTTCACATCAGATAGTTGCGCATGCCTCGCGATGACCTTTCGCCGCGTGTCGCGGCGGCCGGCATGAAGGACGAAACCCTCGCCATTCATGCGGGTTACGAGCCCGATCCCGTGACCAAATCGGTCGCGGTGCCGATCTATCAGACCGTCGCCTACGCTTTCGACAGCGCCGAGCACGGCGCCGCCCTGTTCGACCTCGAGGTCGAAGGCAATATCTACACCCGGCTCGGCAATCCGACCAACGCCGTGCTGGAGAAGCGAGTCGCGGCGCTCGAAGGCGGTGTCGCAGCGTTGACCGTCGGTTCCGGCGCCGCCGCGATCCATTACGCGCTCGCCAACCTGCTCGAGCAGGGCACCAATTTTGTCTCGGTGCCGCAGCTTTACGGCGCGACCTACACGCTGTTCGCGCATGTCTTCAAGAAGCAAGGCATCGAGGTCCGCTTCGCCAAGAGCGACAAGCCCGGCGACATCGCCGTCTGCATCGACGCGGCACGCCGCCGTCGTGTGCTGCCGCTGCCAGTGCCTGCAGATCGACGATATTGCCGGCCGGGTTGCCGACGCTTTCGCAATAGACGGCGCGCGTGTTGCCGCTGATCGTCGACAACACCGTGGCGACGCCGATCCTGCTGAAGCCGATCCAGCACGGCGCCGATGTTGTGATCCACTCGGCGACAAAGTTCATGGGCGGGCACGGCACCACCATGGGCGGCGTCATCGTCGATGGCGGCAATTTCCCGTGGGCTGCTTACCAGGACAAATTCGCAATGCTGACGCAGCCGGAGCCTGCCTATCACGGTGTCACCTACACCGAGCATTACGGCCGTGCCGCCTATCTCGCGCATTGCCGCACCGTGTGCTTGCGCAACACCGGCGCGGTCCTGCCGCCGTTGTCGGCGTTCCTGCTGTTGCAAGGGATCGAGACGATGGCGCTGCGCGTCGAGCGCCATGTCGAGAATGCGCGACGGGTCGCCGAATATCTGCGCAAGCACCCGCGCGTCGCGTGGGTGAGCTACGCCGGCTTCTCCGATAGTCCTTACTACGCGCTCGCTCAGAAATATCTTGGCGGCAACGCACCGTCGCTGCTGACCTTCGGCGTGAAGGGCGGCTACGAGGCGGGCCGCAAGGTGCTCAACGCCCTCAACCTTTTTAAGCGGTTGGTCAATATGGGCGACGCCAAGTCACTCGCCACGCACCCTGCCTCGACCACGCACCGCCAATTGACCGCCGACGAGCTGGCCAAGGCCGGCGTCAAACCCGAGATGCTCCGCCTCTCCGTCGGCATCGAGCATATCGACGACATTCTCGCCGATCTCGACCAAGCGCTGGAGGCCGCGTAATGCCGATTCTGATCGAACGGCGGCGCAAGCCTCGTAAACTGGGCGTCGACTGGGCGCTGAACCGGATCGATATCGGCCTGATCAACAACATGCCCGACACCGCGCTCGAAGCGACCGAGCGCCAGTATCTCGCGCTGCTGGGCGAAGCAGCGCAGGACGTGTCGGTCCATCTTCATCTGTTCACGCTCCCCGAGATTCGGCGCGGCGACCGCATCGCCCTGCACATGAAGAAACTGTACCGGCAGGTGGACGCGCTGGCGCACACGCCGCTCGACGCGCTGATCGTCACCGGCGCGGAGCCGCAGACCTACGACCTGCGCGAGGAAATTTACTGGCCGAGTTTGACGCGCGTCGTCGACTGGGCGGGCGACAACACGGTATCGACGATTTTCTCCTGTCTCGCGGCGCTTGCCGCGGTGCTGCATCTCGACGGCGTCGCGCGGCGCCGATTGCCGCGCAAATTGTTCGGCGTGTTCGAGGAGGAGGTTGCGCACGAGCACCGGGTGACCGCCGGCCTGTCGGAAGTGACGGCGCCGCATTCGCGGTGGAACGACCTGCGCGAACGCGACCTCGTCGCCAAGGACTATACGATTCTGACTCGGTCCGACGAGGCCGGGGTCGGCCTGTTCGCCAAGGAAGGCGACAGCCTTTTCCTTTTCGTCCAGGGCCACCCCGAATACGAGGCCGAGACGCTGTTGCGGGAATATCGCCGCGACATCGGCCGGTACCTTCGCGAGGAACGGCCGAGCTATCCGGAGCGGCCGCGCCACTATCTCGATGTGCGCGCCCGCGATCGCGTCATGGCTTATCGCAAACGCGCCTTGATCCGGCGTGACCGCGATTTGCTGTCCGAATTCCCGATTTTCGAGCTGCGCCGCGCCGTCCGCGATACCTGGCGGCCGGACGCGATCACACTCTACCGGAACTGGCTGCGCCTTATCGACAAGGGTAAGCCCGTCCGCATCGCGGCGCGGATCCTGCAGTAGGCCGGCGTCGCGATGCGTTGAGGGTTGGCGGGCGGCTACTTCTTGCCCACCGGTTCGCCGAGGTAATTCACCATCGGAATCGTGTCGAATTCGACGTTCTCGAGCTTGCCGCCCTTTTTCTCGGTACGACGCAGATAAACATTCTGCACGATCTGACGGGTGTCGGGATCGATCATGATCGGTCCCTTCGGGCTGTGCGCGGTCTTCCAATGACTCAGGAAAGCGATCGCCTGCTCGCCGGTGAAGCTGCCTTTCGTGGCTTTCACCAGATCGAAGATCGCCATCATGCCGTCCCAGGCGTCGGCAGTCTCGAAATCGGGCCGCTTGCCGTCGGTATAAATCTTCTCGTAGGTGGCGACGAAAGCCTTATTTGCCGGCCGCGTCGCGAAGGACGAGTACACGCCGGACGTCACCAGGCCGAGCGCCAAGTCGCCGATGTTCCCCAGTTCTTCGTCCGGCACGAGATCCTCGGTCGAGACGATATGGATCTTCGCCTTTTGCAGGCCGATATCCGCGGCCGTTTTCATGATCTGCGTCGCGATCGGGCCGGCGGGAACGAAGATGTAGACGACGTCGGGCTTGGTGTCCTTGATGCGCAACAGGAACGGCGCGAAATCCACCGGGTTCGGCGGCGGCGGGAAGGTCACTTGGCCGACGATCTTGCCGCCCCCTTCGGTGAAGCCCTTGATGAACGCATCACGGCCTTCTTGCCCCGGCGCATAATCGGTTACGGCGGTGTAGGCAGTCTTATAGCCGTGCTTCGCCGCCCATTTGCCCAGCGGAAACGCCTGCTGGCCGAGCGTAAACGAAGTGCGGATCGAATACGGCGAACGGGTCACGGGAATGGCCGCCGCGTTGGTGTCGACGAACGGCACTTTGGCCTGCGCCGCGACCGGCGAAACCGCCATGGCGTTCGGCGACCACACGGTACCGATCAGCAACTGCGCGTGATCGCGTACGATCAGTTCCGAGGCGAGGCGCTTTGCGATGTCAGGATGGATGCCGGTGTCGTCGCGTTTGATCAGTTCGATCGTAACGCCGGGCGGCAGATCTTTCTGATGCGATTGATAGTAGGCCTGCAGGCCGCGCTCCATCATGTCGCCTTGCGCGACATTGGGACCGGAATAGGTGTTGAT